>NZ_JUMS01000103.1:0-439 GCF_001059415.1 Enterobacter sp. 940_PEND | reverse complement strand
TCAGTTCCGGTAACCTGACGGTGACCACCGATAACGCGAAAGCGGACGGCTCGGCCACCAACGCGGTGAAAGCGATTGTCACCGACGCGAAAGGCAACCTGGTGAAAGACGCGACCGTGACCTTTACCGCCACTAACGGGGCTACTATCACCACGGCCTCTGCCACCACGGACGTTAACGGTATCGCCACCACCACGCTGAGCAACACCAAAGCCGGTGTGGCGAAAGTGACGGCAAGCGTCAACGGTGCCAGCCAGACCGTGGACACCACCTTTGTGGCGGACAGCGGCACGGCAACCATCAGTGATGGCAACCTGACGGTGACCACCGATAACGCGAAAGCCAACGGCACGGCCACCAACGCGGTGAAAGCGATTGTCACCGATGTTAACGGCAACCTGGTTTCCGGTGTGGCAGTGACCTTTACCGCCACCAACGG
>NZ_JUMS01000102.1:0-6854 GCF_001059415.1 Enterobacter sp. 940_PEND | reverse complement strand
TTCCGGGTTGGACTCAAGACGATAGTTACCGGATAAGGCGCAGCGGTCGGGCTGAACGGGGGGTTCTTGCACACAGCCCAGCTTGGAGCGAACTGTCTAAACGGAACGGGACGTGGTGATTTAGGTAAAGCTTCCACCACAACACGGATGCCGCATGACGGGAACAGGAAAGCGCAAGAGGGAGCCACCAGGGGGAAACGCCTGGTATCTTTATAGTCCTGTCGGGTTTCGCCACCACTGATGTGAGCGTCTGATTTCGTGATGCTTGTCAGGGGGGCGGAGCCTATGGAAAAACGGCAACGCCGTGGCCTTATCGTTTCCTGCTAAGTTCTTTCCTGGCATCTACTAGGAAATTTCCGCCCCGCCTGTAAGTTGGTACCGCTCGCCGCAGCCGAACGACCGAGCGCAGCGAGTCAGTGAGCGAGGAAGCGGAATATATCCTGTATCACATATTCTGCTGACGCTCCGCTGCTGCATTTTTCTCCTGCCACATGAAGCACTTTCCTGAACCCCCACCCCGTCGTAACATACTAAGCCAGTATACACTCCGCTAGCGCTACGTGACTGGTTCAGGGCTGCGCCCCGAAACCCGCTAAAAGCCACTGACGCGCCTGCGGCTTGTCCAACCCCGGCCGACCGGGAACAGATTTCCCGCCCGTCCCGGCGTTAAGAGGAGACCGGTTTGTCAGAGAAACGGAACAAGATGCTCACCATGTGGGTGACGGAGGACGAGCACCGGCGGCTGCTTGAGCGCTGCGACGGCAGGCAGCTGGCGGCGTGGATGCGGCAGACCTGCCTGGACGAAAAGCCTGCGCGTACCGGAAAGCTTCCCTCTATCTCGCCGGCGCTGCTGCGCCAGCTTGCTGGCATGGGCAACAACCTGAACCAGATAGCCCGCCGCGTTAACGCCGGCGGCGGTACCGGTCATGACAGGGTGCAGATTGTGGCGGCGCTGATGGCCATCGATGCCGGACTTGAGCGGCTGCGGCACGCCGTTCTTGAGAAAGGAACGGACGATGATCGTTAAATTTCATCCTCGGGGTCGCGGCGGTGGCGCCGGTCCAGTGGACTATCTGCTGGGTAAAGACCGGCAGCGTGAAGGCGCCAGCGTCCTGCAGGGGAAGCCGGAAGAGGTCCGGGAGCTGATTGACGCGTCGCCTTACGTGAAGAAATACACCTCCGGCGTCCTGTCGTTTGCGGAGGCCGATCTGCCTCCCGGCCAGCGGGAAAAACTGATGGCCAGCTTCGAGCGGGTTCTGATGCCCGGACTCGATAAAGATCAGTACAGCATTCTGTGGGTGGAGCACGCGGACAAGGGGCGTCTGGAGCTGAACTTCCTGATCCCCAATACCGAGCTGCTGACCGGCAGACGGCTCCAGCCATACTACGACCGAGCCGACCGGCCGCGCATCGATGCCTGGCAGACCATCGTGAACGGCAGACTGGGGCTGCACGACCCGAACGCGCCGGAAAACCGCCGGGCGCTGGTCACGCCGTCCGGCCTGCCGAAAACGAAGCAGGAGGCCGCAGAAGCCATTACCCGGGGGCTGCTGAGCTTAGCCTCGTCAGGGGAGCTGAAAAGCCGTCAGGACGTCACTGACACTCTTGAAGGTGCAGGTTTTGAGGTGGTGCGCACCACGAAAAGCAGTATCAGCATCGCCGACCCGGACGGGGGGCGAAACATCCGACTGAAGGGAGCCATCTATGAGCAATCTTTTTACGGCCTCGAGGGACTTCGAGGAGAAATTGAAAGCGCAGCAGCAGAGTACCGGCGAGATGCTGAAGGCCGCATTCAGCGAGCACGAGCAGTCTGTCGGAGCGGAACTGAGCGCAAGCGCGAGGAGAATCAGCGACGCCATCAGCGCCCACGAGCAGAGTATGAGCGAGGCGATGGAGAAAAACCGGCGGAGCGTGCTGCTGACGGCAGGGAGGACATGGCTTACCATCCTGATGGTTTCAGCGCTGCTGATCGGCACGAGCGGGAGCATTCTGTGGTGGCAGGGGCAGCAGATAACCGACAATTACACGACCCTTCGCCAGCAGGAGGACGCCCTGGCGAAGATGAGCGCGAAAACATGGGGTGTGAGCTACCAGAGCGACAGCAACGGCCGGTTCCTGGTGCTGCCGAAGGGAGCGAAAGCCGAAACAGGCTGGACAGTGGACAGCGGGAAGCGGAACGCGGTGAAGCTGGTACAGGAGTAGAGCAGAATGACAGAGCTGGAAAAGCAGTTGCTGAGCGCATTAGAGCAGCTACAGCAGGACTACTCGCAAAGGCTGGACGAATGGGAGAGCGCCTTCGCGGAATGGCGGAGCATGTGTGGGCTTATGCAACGGGAGAACGCGGTGCTGAACGAGCGCGTGTCGGACTTGAGCACGCAGGTGCTGAGTTTAAGCGAGCAGCTGCGCCGCTTGTCCGGGAACTGAATGCCATCGAGCTCCGGCAGAGGGAGAATGAGTATCAGAAAACACTGGAGCTGGAGCGCCAGCCGCAGAAAACCTACCGCGGGCCGACACTTTAAACCATCCAGGCAGCTGACAACCCGCACGAAGAGGGGCTCTTATTTCTCCCGCTAAATAGGTTCGTGATCAAAAAGGTCACGACTTATTCAGGAGCGGGATATGAAGCTGTTAAATCTTATTGAATCATTGCTTAACTGCCTGTATCTGGCGGCGGAGCTGTGGGACTGGCTGGAGAAGCATTTGTCGGTTTTTAAGGCATTGGCGCGGATTTTAGTGTGACTTTAACATCCATGCATCTGGCTGCATGACTATGCACCAGTGTAATATTCAGCGGCTGCGTTTCTGGTGTTTTTTCGTTATGTCTGTCGCCACTTTCTCGCGTCTGGCACCGGAAACGCAGCCAACCCCGTTTCAGCGGTGCGCCCAACGGGTGTTATGGTAAATCAGGTCAGCTTTCTTTGGGGGGCTGCGGTTTTTTTGGGAGTCCCCCTGCATTCTTTACACCAGCTTTGTATGACCATCTTTTCCGCCTAAACCTTCCGATAACGGATGTTAGTCACCGGTATGGTTACTCTGAACCTGAGCGAAACAGCCGCAACCAGAAACCCCGCTTTTTTTCCTGCTCCAGCGCGTCCGTCAACCGACTGATTTCCGCCTGCAGTTGATTGCGCTCCTCTTCCTGCACTCGTTTTTCTGTTTCCCGCGCGATTTTATCCTCGAGCATCATGGTGATGGTTTTCTGAAGTGCATCCAGCTTCTGCTGAATGGCCTCTAACTGCGGATTTTCCTCGTGGATACTACCATTTTCAGGGTGTCCCTTATTGTGCCTTTTTGGTGTCTCATGAGTGCGCAGCTCACCATAGACTCGAATCAGTTCACTGGTCTCGAACTCCCGGCGATCATTTTTCCCTGTGCGATAGCTGACAAGGCCTTTAGCCATGTCACGATATAATTGCGAACGCGATTTTCCTGTTAATTTCAGTGCGTCCTGAACTGTGTGCCATGCCATAAAAGTGACAGTGTCTCCTGTGTGTCCCGTATGCCAGTGTGTGAGCATACATCCGGTTTTAACACGGAATGTCATAGGTTGTCAGTCGGTGGTGAAAAATGGGAAAGAAAACCTTGTTGACGATATGACTTTTTCGGGTGTAGCATCAAACAACTGTATATAAACACATGTTTTTATGTACAGTATTTGTGGTGTGGCAGAGTACTTATAACAGCCTGCAGGGAACCCGCCCGGTGGCTTCCGGCAGGCAATAAACCGCACACCTAATTTCTCAGAAGAACAAGTCAAACAAAAAAAATAAGAAGAGGATGAAGTCATGAGTGGTAACGGTGACGATAACGCCCACAACAGCGCATTCGGTGGCGGGAAGAATCCCGGCATGGGGAATACAGGCTCAGGCAGTAATTCAGGATCATCCGGCAGCGGAAATACAGGCAGTCATTTTAATGGCCCGGCAGTAACATACGGTCCGGACGGGTCTCCGCGTATTAACCTGTCTGATGCCAGCTCTTCACAGCCCGGTGGCAGCGGTGGTAATAACGGCGGTGATCGCGGTGGAAATTCAGGCTCTCAGTCGGGTAACAATAATTCTTCTGATCCGTCGAAAGGAAATGGCACCGGCGGGGTACCCACGACATGGGACCGTACGGCAAACTATTACAGCAGCAGCGATCAGGTCTCACGTAAGGCGCTTAAAAATATGTACGAGGAAGCGGTCAGGACGGGAAATATCCCAGCAGCCGCCCGTGGTAGTCTCCGTGCAAACGTGCAGGCAATGCTGGATGAAGACAAACGTCTGGCGGATGCCCGGGCCGCTGCAGAAGCCGAGCAGCGTCGTCTGGCTGCTGAAACTGAGCGTCAGCGGCAGGCTTATGACGCTGCGGTTAAAGCTGATGCCGGTGCCATGGCTCAGGCAGCGGCAGCGCTAAAATCAGCAGATGATGCTCGACTGGCAGCCGAAAACGCACTTCAGGTAGCGCGTTCCCGTCAGGCTTCGATTGGTAATCTACCCGGTACGTGGGACCGTACAGCTAATTATTACAGCAGCAGCGATCAGGTCTCACGCAAGGCACTTAAAAACATGTATGAAAAAGCGGTCAGTACGGGGAGTATTCCTGCTGCCGCCCGCGGTAATCTTCGTGAAAAAGTGCAGGCGATGCTGGATGAAGACAAACGTCTGGCTAATGCCCGCGCGGCAGCTGATGCTGAAGTTCAACGTCTGACCATCGCTCTGTCGAACGCCCAGCAGGCAGTTGTCGCCGCCCAGAAACAGCAGGCGGATACTATCGCTCAGGCTGCGGAAAAAGCGCGTCAGCGTCAGGCCGAAGAGGCGGAACGTCAGCGGCAGGCTGCGGCCGCAGAGCAAAAGCGCCTGGCAGACATTGCGGCTGAACAGGCCCGGATTGCAGCTGAACAGGAAAAAGTCCGTCAGGCCAGACAGGCTGCGGTGAATAAACTGAAATCCAGCGGTATCCAGTCCGTGCGCGGGCTGCCGACGACGGCGGCGCCGGCAGCCTCTCCACTAACCTGGTCCGTAGCCTCTGCCGGTGGCATTTCTCTAGGCAGTGATGTGGCAGGTGCGGTCTGGTCACGTATCTCTGCGGCACTTGCTGAACTGCGTGGCATTATGGCCGCCAGCATGGCCGGGCCGGTGGCGGTAACCGTTGCTGGCCTGCTGTATTCACGTGATGTTGGTGTGGGAAGTGACGTCGTTCCCGGCCGTGATATCAGCGCGATGATGCCGGGGGATGCGTTTTCACTGCCTGATACTGCGACGCTGGACGCGGCGGCTGACGGAAAAACCGGTGTCAGCATGCCGGTGCGTGGTCGTATGGTATTGCGTGATGATGGCACCCTGGAGACGCAGTTGGTCAGAACGACTGTTGCCGGTAATGTTCCGGTGGTGCGGGGCGTGCTGGATCCTGCCACAGGCTACTGGAGTTATGCGTTGCCGGCGATGGCTGGTGTTCCCGGTCAGACCATTCTGGTCAGCCCGTCGGATGCGCCCGGTATCAATGGTCCACTGGGACTGGCGGGGCCTGTTCCGCTGCCGGAATTCATTGTGCATACCGGTGGTGAGGATTCCGCACCGCAGGGAGTGACTGTTACAACGACCCCGGTGACGGAAGATCTGGATTTTAACGACCTTATTCTGATATTCCCGTCAGACTCCGGCCTGAAGCCACTGTACATCATGCTGCGTAACCCGCGTAACATTCCGGGTACCGCGAGTGGTAACGGTCAGCAAACTGGTGATAACTGGCTGGGTAGTGCTGGTACTGGTGATGGTGCTCCTATTCCGAGTCAGATTGCAGATAAGCTGCGCGGGCGTGAGTTCGGGAGTTTTGATGCGTTCCGCCGTGCCGTATGGGGTGAGGTTGGAAAAGAAGCAACGTTGACTAGTCAGTTCAATGAAAGTAACAAGAAAGCCCTTCGTAAAGGATATTCTCCTTTCCCTCCTGAAGCTGAGCAGGTTGGTGGGCGCACTCGTTACGAACTCCACCACATCACGCCTATTAAAGATGGTGGGGCCGTTTATAATATTGACAATATTAGAATTTTAACGCCAAAAAGGCACATCGATCTTCATAAGAATGGTGAATGATATGGACAAAAAGAACATTACTGAATATACCGAAGCTGAATTTTTGGCTTTTGTTAAGAAAATTTGTGATGCAGATTATGACACCGAAAATAAGCATACAGAAGCTGTCCTGTTGTTTAAAAAATTAACTGAACACCCTGACGGTTCTGATCTCATCTATTATCCAAAACCCGGTCATGACGACAGCCCTGAAGGTATTGTTAAAACAGTAAAAGAGTGGCGAGCCGCAAATGGTAAGCCTGGCTTTAAGTCAGAGTAATGATTTTCAGGAGCCTTCATTGAAGGCTCCTTTCATCCGGATAATTATAAAAATAAAAGGACTGAATATGAAAAGAGTACTTTTCTTAGATGTAATAGTGGTTTCGATGATGCTGGCAGCATGCCAGGTTAATAATGTCCGCGATACCGGTGGCGGGGCAGTCTCACCGTCATCAACAGTGACTGGTGTCACGCTCGGCAGTGAAACAGATGGCAATCCATAAAGGATCTTCTTGAGATCCTTTTCAATGAGTCGTAATCTCTTGCTCTGTAAACGAAAAAACCGCCTGGGGAGGCGGTTTTTCGAAGGTTAAGTCAGTTGGGGAACTGCTTAACCCGGTAACAGGGTTCACGAGACCGCCATTACCAAAACTGTTCTTCCAGTGTAGCCTCTGTTAGGCCACTACTTCAAGACCTCTTATCTATCTTCTCGTGTACTCCTGTTACCAGTGGCTGCTGCCAGTGGCGTTTTGTCGTGTCTTTCCGGGTTGGACTCAAGACGATAGTTACCGGATAAGGCGC
>NZ_JUMS01000101.1:0-14778 GCF_001059415.1 Enterobacter sp. 940_PEND | reverse complement strand
GACTGATGAAACGTGTCGGGATAAAGGCTCAGGTCGGATACCGGAGCCCGAGGGCATGTAAAGGCGAGGCCAGTATCGTGTCGCCCAACAAGCTCCAGCGACAGTTCAATCCGGATGCTCCGGATGAGCGTTGGGTAATCACAGCGTGGTTTCCTCAAACCCTCGCTGTGAATTAACTGAAATACTTCATTGAAGCTGTAACCAAACAGTTAACTGAAAGAATGAGCCCGCAGAGCATTGCACAGCGATGACACCATTTGTTGAGCTTCACCGTTTTCGCATACAACCGTCCGGAATTTGGAAAAGCACTGTCTTTTTGTACTGACCGATCATGATTAAGTGACACCTCTTCGAAAAAGAGAGCGCGATGAGCGATTAATATATGGCTCGAAAGACAATTATGTTGGGCTTTTATGACCGCTGTCAGAGGTATTATCTTACCCGGACGGCAACAGGGTCGGAATGTCATCAGCGGCACTGTAACAAGCTATCCGCCATCTTAAATATCTGCAGGTCCTTGCACCGAGTATGCACACCAACCGACAGAGTGATTTGACCCAAACTGGTGGATATTTTGCAAAACTATTAGCCTCTTATGACCGGTCTGCAGCCTGATATTGAGGAATTAGTGCGCTTTCATGGAATGCCTGCCGGGATCGCAAGTACGAACCCCCGGTACTGTTACACTGAATGTGCTCAGTCCTGTATCAGATTGTATTTTTCAGCAACTCAAGAACAACCCTTATTTTATCATTGTCACGTTTGTAGTACGTCCAGGGACCGATGCGCTGAGAAGTAACAAGTTGTGCCCGTTGAAGAGCTGAGAGGTAAAGAGAAACGGTAGACTGTGAGAGCCCGACCTTTTCCTGAATGATACTGACACACACACCGAACTCGTCCGCATCAGCATAAGGCTGATGGAAGTGTATTTTCGGTTCCTTGAGCATATGCAGAATTTTTCTTCTAACAGGGTTTCCCAGCGCCTTAATCACGTCATTCAAATCAATATCAGGCATAAACTCTGTCACTTGTCGCATTGAGGAATTGCAATGTTACGATACTTCTCTACGTTAAGCATCAGCTTTTGAAAAGCTGATGCTCATAAGAATGGTTAGCCAAAGGCGGGATAATCTGTGTAGCCTTTTGCCGTTCCACCATACATGGTTGTTGGATCGACCGGATTCAGTGGCCATTCATGATAAAGGCGCTGCGGTAAATCCGGATTAGCTATGAACGGGCGGCCAAATCCGATAATGTCTCCCCAGCCAGCACCGATAATCCGTTCGGCTTTTTCTTGCGTATATCGCCCGGCATACATAATTACACCGCTGAATAACTTACGGACTTCAGCTCTGAATGCTTCAGGCAATTCGGGAGCATCATCCCAGTCGGCTTCAGCAAGAGAAATATAGGCTATTCCGATTTCTTCAAGAATTTTAACGGCTTCGGTATAGGTTTCATGGGGATCATCTTCCACCAGGCCAAGATAGACCCTTACTTCATCCGTGGTCTGAAAGAGCGGAGCAAAACGGACTCCCACACGGTCTTTACCGACCACATCAGCGACAGCCTGCGTCACTTCGCGCAGAAACCGCAGCCGGTTATGTAATGAGCCACCATATTCATCCTCTCTTTTGTTGCTATGGGATGACATGAACTGGTTAACCAGGTATCCATTTGCACAGTGAATTTCCACACCGTCAAAACCGGCATCAAGGGCGTTCTGAGCTGCCCCGGCGTACATCCTGACAATCTCACTAATTTCCTCTTTTTCCAGTGCGCGGGGGCAGGAAGCGGTAGCCAGCGCACCCTCTCCCGGCCCGGTTTCGATGAATACCTTAACGTTTTCCCCTGCCGGTATCGCCGACGGAGCGACAGGCGAGGCGTTACATGGCTGCAGGGAGTTATGGGATACTCTTCCGACATGCCAGAGCTGGGCAAAAATGATGCCTTCTTTTTCATGCACTGCCCGCGTCACTTTCTTCCAGCCTTCCACTTGCCGTGAGCTGTAGATCCCCGGGGTCCACGCATAACCCTGCCCACGAGGTTCGATTTGTGTTCCTTCGGTCACCATAAACCCGGCACTGCTGCGCTGTGCGTAATATTCAGCCATCAGTTCGTTCGGAATATCACCCGGTTGTGAGCTCCGTGAGCGGGTTAAAGGCGGAAGTACAACACGATTCTTCAGGGTGTAGGGACCTAGTCTGGTGGGAGAGAACAGGTTTTTCGTCTTCATTACATATCCTGATATAGCGAATTTTCAATATCACTGAAACGCCATGTCTCAGCATTTACGACCTGGCATGTCGTCGTTCGGCCGATGTAGCCGCAGAACCACGACACTTTATTCCACATATTGAGATTTACCAATATCTAGATTTATAAAAATTATGATCGGATGAGCGGAACGGGGGGGTTGCCTGATGGCTCACAGAATCGGCATCATGAACCTAAATGGTTCTGATAATGTTATCGGAGATCCTGAACGGGAACGGTATGCGTCACGATTTTAATGACTATGTTGCATTCATGGCAGTAGCACAGGAGTGCAGTTTTTCACGGGCTGCTGTCCGCCTCGGGATCTCGGCATCCACGCTTTCACACACGATACGTCGTCTCGAGGAGCGCGTTGGCATGCCGTTACTTATGCGTACAACCAGGCGGGTGGCTGTCACCGAAGCCGGTAAACAATTATTACTGACGCTTGAACCCGGTCTTGCGCGCATTGAAGCGGGCGTGACAGCTCTTCAGAGACTGCGCCATACACCGGCTGGGCTGGTCAGACTTACGGTATCAGATCACATGATTCATGAATGTCTCTGGCCACGATTGTCACCGTTACTAAAAAAATATTCGGATATCAAGGTGGAAATGTCGCAGCAGAACGGTTTTGTCGACATTGTTGAGGGCAATTTTGATGCCGGAGTCCGAATTGGTGATGACATATTAAAGGATATGGTGGCCGTCCGAATCGCACCGGACATACGGTTTGTCGTCATTGGATCGTCCACCTATCTTGCAGAAAGAGGTCTGCCGCTACATCCCTCTCAGCTGGAAAAACATGACTGCATCAATATACGTCTGTCACCCACAGGCCCGCTGTATGGCTGGGAATTTGTCAGGCAGGGGGAGATTGTGAAAAAAGTGGACGGGCAGCTTACTTTTTCAAGCATTTATCCAATGCTTCAGGCAGTAAAAGATGGCTACGGCCTGGCCTACCTGCCGGAGTCTTCTGCCCTGGCGGGGATTGAGGCGGGACACTATTGTCGGGTGCTTGAGGACTGGTCAGAGGCTTTTCCCGCCGACATGATAATTCCAATAATGTCCATTACAGGCTCCGGTAAAGATAATACCGACACCTTACATGAGAAAGGCAAAAGCAATATAACCTGCTGTGCTCCGGATTTTAAGAATGAGCGGTTTACGTAGCAGGATGAGCAGTTCGAACCAGAAATTTCGTTACTATTGCTAAAGTAAAACCTGATGACCTCTAATCGTAACGGAGACCAATATGACTTCACAACTGAACTGGCAGGCCCCGGCTATCAATCGCAAAAAAGTAGGTGACATGACTGTGACCATGCTGAGTGATGGCTATCTGGACGTATCTTTTGAGCTGCTGTCTGGTATTGACGGCTCACGTGCCGAGGATTTACTGCAGAAGCGCGGTGTGCCAGCAGTACCCCGTATTAATATCAACGTCTACGTTATCCAGACGCCTGAGCGAACCATCCTGATTGACAGTGGTGCCGGAGGTATCAATGGCTGGGGCGGTCGGCTTCAGGTAGCCCTGGCCGCGGCAGGCATTGACCCGCTTCAGATTGATACCCTTCTCCTGACTCACGCGCATCCTGACCATATCGGCGGGCTTGCAGGCCCCCTGCAGACTCCCGTTTTCCGCAATGTTCAGCAGTTGTTTGTGCATGAGAAAGAACTCGCTTTCTGGCGTGATGAAACCATTTCCGCTGGCGCGCCTGACGCATTCAAGCCGTTCTTTGAAGTAGCAAGGAACGCCTTCAGCGCTTATGACGACAAACTGGTGCCATTCCGCGAGGAAGCGATTTTACCAGGTATTCAGACTGTACCGCTGTTCGGCCATACACCAGGACATACCGGTTATCTGCTGGGTGATGAAAAAGAGTCGCTGCTCATCTGGGGTGATATTGTTCACTTCCCGCACATTCAGGTTGCTCAGCCTGACGTTACTATCGCGTTCGACAGCGATCCTGCGGCGGCGGCGGCCATCCGTAGCAAAGTGCTTGACCGCGCAGCGAGCGATAACCTGGCTGTCAGTGGTATGCACTTCAACCTGCCTACTACCGGTAAGGTTATCCGTGAAGGTAACAGCTTCGCACTGAATTACGACCTGTGGTCACCCGCAGTCTGATCACCTTCCTTCCCGGTGCACACAATAGTGACCGGGAAGATCCCCTTTCATATCGCCCGACAAGAACCCACCTGCAATACTATGAATATCACTGCCTCACAAAAAAATGGCTCATTACTCTTGCGCCCTGGCTTTTTGTATTCCTCTGGAGTCAGGGTTTGTCGCAGCCAAATTTACCGTGCAGTACAGCGCGCCGTTTCATCTTTTATTCCTGCGTGGCGCATTTTCCTGTCTGGTCCTTCTGCTGCTTACACTGGGGTTCAGGGCCCGTTTTCCGTCCGGCAGAGGAATGGTTCGCAACCTGATTGTCGGACTTTTCCTGCAGAGCTTCTTTCTGGGCGGATGCTTTTATGCCATCCATCGTGGCATGCCGTCAGGCATTGTGGCGCTCATCACCGGCCTGCAGCCGGTACTGACTGCAATACTGGTTTCACTCATGCACCGTCAGTCCCTGCATCCCCGGAAATGGCTGGGTATTGCGATTGGCTTTGCGGGCGTTTTCCTGGTGCTCTCGCCAGGCCAGCATAGTTTTGCACTGGATCCTGTGGCTTTTGGGTCGGTCATGCTGGGGTTATTTGGCGTAACGATCGGAGCGCTTTATCAGCGCCGTGCTCAGGGAGATGGACATATCTTTGCGAACACGTTTTTACAGTACGTCACTTTGACAATATCGATGGGTGCAATTAGCCTGATGTTCGAATCTGCTCCGACGCAGTGGAGCTTATCATTTGCGCTGGGTCTGGGCTGGCTGGTTATTGGCGTATCGGTTCTGGCGATTATGTTGCTGATTTTTATGATACGAAGCGGTGAAGCAACCAAAGTCGCTACTTACTTTTACCTGGTTCCCATTCTCACGGCAGCTGAAGCGTGGTTGCTGTTTGGAGAGGCCATTACATTGCCCATGCTTGTGGGTATGGCAATAACTATAATCGGCCTGATTTTTGTCATCCGGGAATAGACAACCGCACGCGTCGCTGTATGCTTTTGTATATGGCGACGTATAATAGCGGTCAAAGTCAAATTCCGGATGAATATGCAAACAGTCAGCTTTTCCGATTCTCCCGTTGATGATCTCCTCGCTGAGCTTCTTACCCTGGCACGCTCCCGTTTTCCACTTCCCTGCGATTGCCTTCGCGCAGAACAGACGCATCAGGTAAAGAAGTTCGAGGTGGAAGGTGCGACCCTTTCCTTCCCGCTGGAAGGAGAATTCCGGTATCGTGAAAATGAGAAATGGCACCGGGTGATCCCGGGCGAGATTATGGTCGTCCCGAATGCCCGTAGCATCGATATAGAATATGCCCCTTCAGAACAAAGTGGTGAGTTTGTTGCCCTGAGCGTGGTGCTCGCGGAGGAACAGCTTGAAGCAGCCAGGCTGTTACTTGCCGCACCACCACCACAGGACACCGGCAGCATCGCAGCCATTTCCGTATCAGCTCTTCTTTCACCCCTTAACCGCTGGACAGCCGCAATGCGGGAAGGGAAGCGTCCGCTTTCCCTGCACGCCATGGTTGAAGTGGTGCTCTGGCTTTATGGCATGGGATACCATGCTTTGCTGCGAGCCCGGCAGCCAAGTCTGGCCATGAAAATCCGTCAGATGGTAGCGGACAAACCGGCTCATCCCTGGAGTGCTGCTGAAATTGAAGATCTGACGGGACTCAGTGGCCCCACGCTTCGGCGCCACCTGGCCAGTGAGTCAACCAGCTTACGCTCAGTTATCGCCGATGCACGTATCGCGGAGGCTCTCCGCCTGCTGATGACATCGACGCTGCCGGTAAAAACGGTCGCGGGGCGGGTGGGTTACAATTCACTATCGAGCTTCAGCAGGCAGTTTTCTGAACGCTATGGAATCGAACCTTCAGGGTTCCGCTGACTTCAGTTCGTTCAAGGTACACATTGCGTCCCTCGCACTTCAGTAACTTGCGTGGATCTTTCGAATATAACGGAAGATATTGGCCGGCATTGCGTGTAACCGGTTCAGGAGTTCTCATCGTGACGGGAGAGCTAAATCGGTACGGCTGTTGTTCTCAGCTATAAGAACAACTGAGTATCTGACCAGCTGTCTGGTGCTGGCAGCAGCATGCAGTGCAATCGGTCAGGCTCAAAGGAACTGACCTGATGTCAGGTTATAATTTCGGACACATCATAACCCCAGAAGGAGACAACTGTGGTTCATGTTTTCATTATCGGTGGTGCAGGCAAAATCGGCCAGCGTCTGTGCAGGATCCTTTCAGGTAGGGGGCATGCTGTTCGTGCCCTCTACCGTAAGCCAGAGCAGCAGGCATTGCTAGGCGAGCTGGGTGCTGAGCCCGTCAGTGGGAGCCTGACAGAGCTGGATGCAGCTGCGCTGGCGATGCACTTTGCAGGTAGTGATACAGTGGTGTTTACTGCCGGTGCCGGCGGTAAGGGGGGACAGGAGATGACCAATGCGGTCGACGGCGAAGGGCTGAAAAAGTCGGTAGCTGCCGCCCTCAGTGCCGGTGTGTCTCGCTTTCTGCTCGTTTCTGCATTCCCGGAGTCCGCACGGGGAGAAACCACTTCTGAATCATTCGAAAATTATATGCGTGTTAAAAAAATGGCCGATGTGGAACTAGCACAAAGCGAGCTTGACTGGGTGATCCTGCGCCCCGGCGCGCTGCAGGATAAGACTGGTACGGGTTATGTACGTGCCGGCCTGGCCATCCCGTATGGTAACGTGCCCCGTGATGACGTGGCGGCTACGCTGGCTGAACTCATTGAGCAACCTGCCGTCAGCCGCGTCATCATTGAGCTGACGTCTGGCGATGCTCCTGTCCGTGAAGCCATACAGAAGCTGGCGGGCCGATAAAAGGCAGCGCACGTACCAGCAGGCTGCAGGCCCCCAGGCGTTTACAATAAACTTTCCAGCCAGTCGGTAAACGCCCGTACTTTTCGGGAGAGATGGCGGTGCGGATACAGAAGTTACAGTTTGCGATTCGGGGACGTATTATCTGGCAGAACCTCTACCAACAGCCCGCGATCGAGATAAGGCTGCAAAAAAATATTCATGCCCTGTAGTATTCCCAGCCCCGCCAGGCCTGCTGCAATGTAGGCTTCTGAGTTATCCACGACAAGCCTGCCTGGAAGTTCAATTTCGGTGGAGCCCTCTGACGTCCCGAATGTCCAGGGCATAACTTGTCTGTTGCTGCTGTTAATCCAGTTGACGGCCTGATGCTGCTGCAACTCGTCCATTGTTTCCGGGGTGCCGTGTTGATCAAGATACGCAGGACTGGCGCAGGTCGTCATTTTAACGGTTCCCACCTCCTTTGCGATATAGTCGCCATCGTCCAGCTCCCCCACCCTCAGTATGCAGTCCAGGCCATCATGCAGCATATTCCGTCGGCGGTCTGAGCTGCTCAGGATAATTTCAATTCCGGGATGCTGGCGATAAAAATCAGGCAGGTTGGGTATAACAAGTAAAGCCGCAAACGCGACAGGCATATCTATGAGCGAATAGCGGGCGTCAAAATGATAGCGACAGGAAAGTTCTGCCATATTAAACATAACAACCCTTGGGCGCACCGCCGCAGGCGCCCTCAGCACGTTTCTGCGGCCTCCCGCCTGTTTCCGGCACCTTTCAAACGCCCCTGATGATTTCTGCGCGTCTGCATGGCTATGCAGTGAGATCTGCTCTCCACCGATTAGTGCATGCAGATTTTGGAAACGTCCAATTCTGGCACGAAGCGGTCACCCCGGCGGGGTGCAGTCCGCTGTCAGCGAAAACGGACATTGAGCCAATCAAATAATCTGTGCCAGAATTTGTCATTGAGGCTAGTACTTTCGAGTAGATCTATTTCCCGCCCGTACTCTTAAACTCATCTATCTCATCCTTCTACGACTTATTACCGGGAATATAAAACCCCGCCGAAGCGGGTTTGGTAATTTGAGTTTTTCTCAGGCGGCCATCTTTCTGCATTGTTCGGCGCAGTGATGACAAGCGCTTGAGCAATCCTGACAATGGTCATGTTCATGCTTTCCACACTCGTCACCGCACTTCTGACAAACATCAGCGCAAAGACGGCAAAGATCCTGGGCAGACCCGCTATTTAGTGTCATGAATTGAGCTGCAAGACGGCAGATATTTGCACACTGCATATCCAGTTTTATGCACTCGCGCATCATCTCCAGATTCTCTTCGTCGAGACACGAAGCCGCACAGTTATCACATGCCGTTGCACATAGATAACAGGCTTCGATGCATTTTTTGTATTCGTCTAACATAATTTCTCCTTAGCTAAGGTTACGTATTAAGCATGGAAGAGATAACTGATTATTCAAATTTTGAATTAGTTAATTACCTTTTCAGCATTTCATATCATTGATTCAAAGTGCATCTCTAGGGTTACCTAATTCACCTATGTCTACTTCTGGCACAATGCAGAAATGAGATAGATTTACTTTATCCGCTTCTCGCTCAAAGCTGTCCGTAATCCCTTGCCTGCTTAAAAAAACCGGATTAACGTGTGATGTTTTTACGTTTTCCAGGCAGCCTTCATCGGTAAGTACCTGTCTTACAGACTTCAATGCACTTAGTTAAGAAACATCCTAATCGTCCTTTCGCCGATCGCGAGATCTGTTATGGCAGCTAAACTCGATTGATACCCCAATCCGCGGGGCAGCATTTCCTTTCCGCACGCAAGAAGGAGAAGATCATGAAAGCAGTAATTTACAACGGTCCTTATGATGTAAAAGTAAAAGACGTACCGGATGCGAAAATTGTCCGCCCCACGGATGTACTCGTCCGCATCACCACCACCAACATTTGTGGGTCGGACTTGCACATGTATGAGGGCCGGACCAGCTTTGAACAGGGACGGATTCTGGGTCACGAAAACCTGGGTGAAGTGGTCGAAATTGGCTCAGGCGTTGAACGTATTAAGGTGGGCGACTATGTTTGTCTGCCGTTTAACGTGGGATGTGGTTTTTGCGAAAACTGTGAAAAAGGTCTGACCGGCTTTTGTCTCACTACCAATCCGGGTACGGCAGGCGCAGCTTATGGTTTTGCTGAAATGGGTCCCTGGGAGGGAGGTCAGGCGGAACTGCTTCGGGTGCCATTTGCCGACTTTAACTGCCTTGTTCTTCCCCCTGATGCGGCAGAAAAAGAAGATGATTATGTGATGCTCTCTGACATTTTTCCTACCGGCTGGCATGCAACAGAACTTGCCGGATTGAAGCCTGGTGAAAGCGTGGCCATTTATGGCGCGGGGCCGGTCGGTTTGATGGCAGCTCATTCGGCGATCATTAAAGGTGCTTCACAGGTGTTTGTGGTTGATACGCACACAGACCGGTTGGCTCTGGCTGAAAAAATGGGGGCGACGGGCATCAATGCTACTGGCGATGAAGCTGTACAAAAAATTCTCGACCTGACGGATGGACGCGGTACGGATTGTGGCTGCGAATGTGTTGGCTATCAGTGCTGTAACAAACATGGCCATGAAGATAACTCTGTTACCATGAACAGTCTTGTTGCGTCGACGAAAGCAACCGGGGGAATTGGTGTGGTTGGCGTCTTTATTCCTCAGGATCCGGGGGCTGAATCGGAGCTTGCCAGAGAGGGTAAGATGCCATTTGATTTTGGGAGTTTCTGGTTTAAAGGACAGGCAATCCGTACCGGCCAGGCGAACGTTAAGGCCTATAACCGTCAGCTGTCTCGCCTCATCCATCACGATAAAGCCAGTCCGGGCAAAATAATTTCTCATCGTCTTTCGCTTGAAGAGGCTCCTGCCGGATATAAGCACTTCGATGAGCGGGATGAAGGATGGACGAAGGTTATCCTTAAGCCTTAAATAGAGTTATCCGGTATGAGAAAGCAAAAACCGGGAAAGAATGTATGACTTTTGACAGGGTGCAATAAAATATCCTGTCAGGGCGTTATTATTCATACTTTCAGCTGCCAGGCGCTTCCATATCCAGACTTGTTCCCTGATTTTGCCGACGAGATAGCAAAATTAATACATTCAGGAGGAGGCATCTGCGGTTGATCTGTTCCGTATTTATTAACGCCCTGTGCTGTAAGTATTGTCTGCCTCTACCACATAGCAGACATGTGCGCAGGAACGGTCCGCTATGAGCGAAAAGCGGACTTCCGGTCCTTGCGCAAACTCCCGTTCCGAGAAGTTGCAGTTCACAAATCACCTGTTAAAGAAGGTATGGTAGCCCACAGCATTAATTTTGCTTCCATCTTCAGTCAGACTGGCCGGTACCGGCTTCCGATAAGTTTCGTCGGCTGAGGCCCGCTAAAGTAGAGAGGTCAAAAAATAACCTTGACGTACAATAATTTTCGATATCCAAACTGACCCCTAATTAGGTGGACACCTGATGACTGACTTAAAATTTCTATCACGCCAGCGTTACACATCCGCAGTCGCATCTTGCGGGGTTCAGCGGGGTGTTGCAGGCGGACGTGCACGTGCGGACGCCCTCTGACACCACGACCGAAGCGCTGTGCCGTATCGGCGAGCTGTATGGCATCGAGGCGGGCATCCGGGGCAAAAGCGCGGCGGAACGGCTGGCCATTCGGCAGGAAAAAGCGGTACCGCTGCTGACCGCGCTGGAGGGCTGGCTGCGTGAAAAGCAGAAAACGCTGTCACGGCACTCGGAGCTGTCGAAGGCGTTCGCGTACGCGCTGAACCAGTGGGATGCGCTGAAATTATACCTGCGGGAGATTACTGATACAGAACACGCCGGGAATGTGCCGCCATTGACGCAATGACGACACAGCCCTTTTTAACCGTTCCGTGAGAGTTCCCTGGCAATATACTGTGCGGTACGGCTTTCTTTGACCTGCGATACCTGTTCGGGAGTTCCTGCGGCAACCAGGCGTCCTCCCTCATGTCCCGCTCCAGGACCGATGTCGATAACCTGGTCTGCCTGAGTAACCGCCCGCATATCGTGTTCAATCATTATCACCGTATTTTCTGCATCAACAAGCCGCTGCAGCTGCACAAGGAGGCGGTCGGCGTCTGAAGCATGCAGGCCGGTTGTCGGTTCATCTAGGATATACAACGTGTGGCCACGTTGGCTACGTTGTAGTTCGGTTGCCAGCTTGATCCTTTGCGCCTCCCCTCCGGATAACTCGGTTGCTGGTTGTCCCAGACGCAGGTAGCCCAGACCAATTTCACTCAGCAGACGGAGGGGACGAGCCACTGGTTCTTCAGTCGCAAAGAACTGACTGGCTTCATCCACCGTCATATGCAGGACCTCCGCGATATTTTTGTCCTGCCAGCAGATCCTGAGAGTATCCCGGTTATACCGCGCGCCATGGCAGGTCGGGCACGGTGCATACACGCTCGGCATAAACAACAGCTCCACGCTGACGAATCCTTCACCTTCACAGGTTGCACAGCGGCCTTTTGCCACATTGAAAGAGAATTGACCCGCATCGTAATGATGGAGTTTGGCGTCAGTCGTTCCGGCAAAGAGCTTACGAACAGGATCAAACAACCCGGTATATGTCGCCAGGTTTGAACGGGGGGTCCTGCCTATCGGTTTCTGGTCAACCTGAACCAGACGCTTTACCAGTCCGGTATCACCGGTCAGGGTACCGTACGTTTTCTCCGTTACGGATGGCCCCTCAGCGTCGCTGGCTTCGGAAAGCACGTCTTCTGGCTCACCGCCAAGTGAAGAAAGCACCAGTTCCGGTAAGGCCTGGGCAATCAGACTGGATTTACCGGAGCCAGAGACTCCCGTCACGGCTGTCAGCACACCCAGAGGAATATCAACATCGATCCACTTAAGATTGTGGCGATGGATCCCCTGCAGTTTCAGCCACCCGGATGGGATACGGGCAAAAGATTGTGGTGGCCGGACTTCATCAAATAAATAACGCGCGGTACGAGATTGGGTGACGGCTTTCAGATCTTCAGGAATACCACTGTAGAGAACATGTCCTCCCTGTTCACCAGCCGACGGTCCCACATCAACAAGCCATTGCGCCCGTCGCATCAGGTTAAGATCATGTTCAACGACAAACACCGAGTTGCCGGCATCACGAAGGTTCTCAAGCGCATCGTAAAGCGCTTTACTGTCTGAGGGGTGCAGACCCGCAGACGGTTCATCAAGAACATAGACCACACCAAACAGCATCGAACTGAGTTGCGTGGCAAGACGCAGTCGCTGAAGCTCTCCTGCAGATAGAGTTGGGGTTGCTCTGTCCAGCGTAAGATAACCCAGCCCCAGCTTCTGCAACTGATACAACCGGGCCATGACACCACCGGTCAGCCGTTGTGCCGCCAGTCGTTTCTCTTCCGATAACGCCGATGTCCGGCAGACATCGGCGTTATCGGAATGGACCGCTTTTCCGGATGCAGCACGCTCTGTCAGATCCCGACGGGTGATATCCCTGTCGGCATCTGCGCCGGCGTGGTGGGCACTGAAATCCCCCCGGGAGATTGGAAGGAGCAATTCCGCCAGCTGGTCTAAGGGCATCTGCATAAATTCACCAATGTCCACACCGGCAAAGGTGACGGACAATGATTCTGACTTCAGTCTTTTCCCGTGACAGACCGGACACAGCTTGCCTTCCATAAAACGGGAGACTCGTTTTCTCATCAACGCGCTTTGCGTGCTGGCGAAGGTATGTAGCACATAACGACGTGCCCCGGTGAAGGTCCCCATATAACCCGGCGTCATTTTTTTCCTGACGGCTTCGCGCGTATCTTCCGGACTCAGTCCCGGGAAAACCGGTACAGTGGGGGTGTCTTCGGTAAAAAGGATCCACTGACGGTCTTCCGCTGGCAGATTTTTCCAGGGAGTGTCGATGTCATACCCCAGCGTCACCAGAATATCCCGCAGATTCTGTCCGTGCCAGGCCGGGGGCCAGGAAGCAATAGCCTTTTCACGGATACTAAGTGAGGGATCGGGCACCATCAGTGTTTCAGTTACCTCATAGATATGGCCCAGACCATGGCAAGAAGGGCATGCCCCCTGCGGCGTGTTGGGAGAAAAATCCTCGGCATACAGCATCGGTTGTCCGGCAGGATAAGCGCCCGCCCGTGAGTACATCATTCGCACCAGACTGGATAAGGTGGTCACGCTGCCGACAGAGGAGCGCGCGTTACTGGCACCGCGTTGTTGCTGAAGCGCAACGGCTGGCGGCAGTCCGTCAATGGCATCCACATCCGGAACCCCGACCTGATCAATGAGGCGACGAGCGTAGGGGGCAACCGATTCAAAGTAGCGCCGTTGCGCCTCAGCATAAATGGTGCCAAAGGCCAGTGAAGACTTACCCGAGCCTGACACACCCGAAAAAACAACCAATGCGTTGCGCGGAATGGAAACATCCACCTCTTTAAGGTTGTTCTCGCGAGCACCGCGAATCACAACTGAATTGTTGTCGTCAGTCAGGATGGGATGATAACCGAAAAGTTTCTTTGCCATAGAATTTCCTGTGCTAGGTGTGTCCGCTCTTAATAAGGCCACCTCTTGTGACGGTATCTGGTGTGCCGGACCGCTCGATCAGAAAGCCCGTCGAAAAAAGCGTTTGTGTGACTGGAAACAGATTGCTGAAGCTGGGCCCGGTGGTACCATGTGGGACACCGCTGAAGTTTCAGCGGTACCCTGCGGATCCGCCTTCTGTATGAGAACTGGCTGGCGGCGTACCCGGGACCGGAGATTTGGCTCCCGTGATAATGCGGGCTCCCCGGTACGCGACGCTGTGGTTCCAGACCCAGCTGATGGCGACACTCAGGCGGTTTCGGGTACCAATTAAAAAATACAGATGAATAATGCACGTGATTTCATATGTCATTTCCTTTCATTACAGTTTTAGACCCCATCAGACATCTGCCTGGCAGAGTTAACGGAGATAGGAGCGGACTATCGAAATGGTGTCGTCGATTGACCTCTTCTGCGACTCATTTCGTTTGCCCGTATCGGGGAATTCCTCCCGAAGATAGCTTTCCAGAACAACCGCCATCAGGTCGTTAACGGCTCCCTGGACTGACCCCGCCCCGGTAGACGATCCTGCCCTATAGTTTGAGTATAGGAGGAGCGTATGGGCACACCACGATTTACACCTGAATTTAAGGAAGAAGCCGTCCGTCAGATAACGGAACGCGGTTATTCCGTCGCCTAAGTATCTGAGCGTCTGGGCGTCTCTGCACACCGCCTCTACAAGTGGCTACGGGCTATCAAACCTGATAACAGCGAGCAGCATGCCCGGGATTTACTGGAAGCTAAAAGCGAGATCCTGAAACTCCGGGCGCAGCTAAAACGCACCGAAGAAGAACGGGATATCCTGAAAAAGGCCGCGCGGTACTTTGCAAAGGAGCCCGACTGAAGTACCGCTTTATCAATGAGCACCGAACTGTATGGGGTGTGATGACGATGTGTCGGGTACTGAATGTCGCCCGGGCCGGGTTCTATGCGTGGCTGCA
>NZ_JUMS01000100.1:0-24341 GCF_001059415.1 Enterobacter sp. 940_PEND | reverse complement strand
ACACTTTCCAGGCGTGCTCCTTCAGCCACTCGGACACCTCACCATATTGTCATCCCGTTGTTGCCGGGACGGGCGCTAATGTAAGGAAAAGCCGAACTGCCGTCAACTCACTTTTTCAGTAATTTAGCGCGTTTAGACAAACTTCAAGCAACCTGACTCCTAAATGTGCACAAAGCGCCTCTTTTATCAGCAACGCGGTTTCCTGATAAATTTGTTATGCTGGCAATCCACTTGAAAACGAAAACAAAACAGCGCAATAAAAGGCAGGAATAACCATGGATATTCTCTTCTATCACCCTACATTTGATACCGCTTACTGGATTGATGCACTTTCGGCGGCGCTGCCCGGCGCACGCGTTCGCGAGTGGAAGCGTGGCGATAATGAACATGCTGATTATGCGCTGGTCTGGCACCCGCCGGTTGAGATGCTACAGGGGCGCAAACTGAAGGCGGTTTTCGCGCTGGGGGCGGGCGTTGATTCGATCCTCAGTAAACTGAAAGCGCACCCAGAAATGCTGCCTGAAAATATTCCGTTGTTCCGTCTCGAAGATACGGGAATGGGCCAGCAGATGCAGGAGTATGCCGTGAGCCAGGTGCTGCACTGGTTCCGCCGCTTCGACGATTATCAGGCCTTTAAACAGCAATCCCACTGGGAGCCGCTGCCGGATTATCGACATGAAGATTTTACCGTTGGGATCCTCGGCGCGGGTGTGCTCGGCTCAAAAGTGGCAGAAGCACTCGCTCCGTGGGGCTTCCCGCTACGTTGCTGGAGCCGCAGCCGTAAGGACTATCCGGGCGTTGAGAGTTTTGCCGGAACGGATGAGCTTCCGGCCTTTCTGAAAGGCACGCGTGTGCTTATTAACCTGCTGCCGAATACCGCCGAAACGGTGGGCATTATCAATAGTACTCTCCTGAACCAGTTAGCCGAGCAGAGCTATTTAATGAACCTCGCGCGCGGGGTCCATGTCGTGGAAGGCGATCTGCTGAAGGCGCTGGAAAGCGGAAAGCTCAAAGGCGCTATGCTGGATGTCTATAGCCGTGAGCCGCTGCCCGCGGAAAGCCCGCTGTGGTCGCATCCACGCGTCGCGATGACCCCGCACGTGGCTGCCGTGACGCGTCCGGCAGAAGCGGTGGCGTATATATCCCATACCATCAGCGAAATGGAAAAGGGTAACGCGGTCACCGGACAGGTCGACAGACAGCGCGGCTACTGAGAGAAACCCGGCGTTCGCCGGGTTTTTGCTAATATTCGCCGCTGATAACTGCTATCCTTTGGAAAAACCGCAGAGGAGAGAGAGATGTATCCCGTTGACCTGCATATGCACACCGTCGCCAGCACCCACGCGTATAGCAACCTCCATGATTATATCGCCCAGGCGAAGCTTAAAGGCATCAAGCTGTTCGCGATTACCGATCATGGCCCGGACATGGCGGATGCGCCGCACTACTGGCATTTTGTGAATATGCGGATCTGGCCACGCCTGGTGGACGGTATTGGGATACTGCGCGGTATTGAGGCGAACATCAAAAATACCGACGGTGAGATCGACTGCACCGGCCCGATGCTGACGTCTCTTGACCTTATCCTCGCCGGTTTCCATGAGCCGGTTTTCCCTCCCCAGGATAAAGACACCAACACCGCGGCGATGATTGCCACCATTGCCAGCGGCAATGTGCACATTATCAGCCATCCCGGTAACCCGAAGTATCCGATTGATATTCAGGCTGTCGCGCAGGCGGCAGCGAAGCACCGCGTGGCGCTGGAGATTAATAACTCCTCCTTTATTCACTCGCGTAAGGGCAGCGAAGCCAACTGTCGCGACGTGGCGGCCGCCGTGCGTGACGCGGGTGGCATGGTGGCGCTGGGATCAGACTCTCATACCGCGTTTACGCTGGGTGATTTCAGCGAGTGCCTGAAAGTGCTGAATGATGTTAACTTCCCGGAAGCGCAAATCCTGAACGTGACCCCACGCCGCATGCTCGATTTCCTCGAGTCGCGCGGAATGGAGCCGATTGCCGAATTTGCCGATCTTTAATTGTGTAATGGAATCATAAAAATGAACGAGTTTTCCATCCTTTGCCGCGTGCTGGGTACGCTCTATTATCGCCAGCCGCAAGACCCGCTGTTGGTTCCGCTCTTTACGTTAATTCGTGAAGGCAAACTGGCGCAGAACTGGCCGCTGGAACAGGATGATTTACTGGAACGTCTGCAAAAAAGCTGCGACATGCAGCAGATCGCGACGGACTACAATGCGCTGTTCGTCGGCGATGAGTGCCGCGTTTCGCCATACCGTTCAGCCTGGCAGGAAGGGGCAACGGAAGCGGAAGTCCGCGCGTTCCTCTCCACGCGCGGTATGCCGCTGAGCGATACGCCGGCCGATCATATCGGTACGCTGCTGCTGGCGGCGTCCTGGATCGAAGACAACGCTGGTGATGATGAGAACGACGCCATTGAAACCCTGTTCGAAACGTACCTGCTGCCGTGGGTCGGGACATTCCTGGGTAAAGTCGAAGCGCATGCCACCTCGCCATTCTGGAGAACGCTGGCCCCGCTGACCCGCGACGCTATCGCGGCAATGTGGGATGAGCTGGAAGAAGAAAACGAAGAGTGATTCAGGTCACATAAATTCTGCAACTCAACATTCCTACTTGCACGTAATGTGCTGTTGATCTCATTTCTATGGTGCGCTTCTGCTAAGATGCGCGCCATGAACATATTACTTTGTATCGCAATAACGACAGGTATTCTCTCCGGACTCTGGGGATGGGTTGCCGTGTCTCTCGGATTGCTCAGCTGGGCCGGGTTCCTCGGCTGTACCGCCTATTTCGCCTGTCCGCAGGCGGGCGTCAAAGGGCTCTTTATATCTGGCTGCACGCTGATGAGCGGTGTTATCTGGGCGCTGGTGATCGTGAAGGGCAGCGCGCTGGCACCGCATCTGGAAATCCTGGGATACGTCATGACGGGTGTCGTCGCCTTTTTAATGTGCATCCAGGCCAGGCATCTGCTGCTTTCATTTGTGCCGGGAACCTTTATGGGGGCATGTGCGACCTTTGCAGGGCAGGGGGACTGGAAGCTGGTGGTTCCCTCCCTGGCGCTGGGATTGCTGTTTGGCTATGCCATGAAAAACAGCGGTCTATGGCTGGCGTCGCGGCGGGAAAAAGCGCAAAACATCACGGCGGTGAGCGAATAAAAAAAAGGCGAGATAATCATCTCGCCTTTTTTATGCGCTTCCTGTCAGGATTCCGGAGGGACTGACATATCGCGGTATTTCACCAGAATCGGGTTCTGCACGTCTGCTTTGTTTTGCAGATCCCACAGCCCGCGGTCTATACCGTCGTTAATTAAGTAGATCACGCCGGTTTCAATGGCTGACATCAGACACATCATGACCGGTTCGTTAGAGGTGTAGCCGATTTCACCTTCCAGCAAACGCTGGTAATCGATGAAGCGGAATACCCCAGCCTGAACTTCATAAGACAGAATGGTTTTGCTGGTGTTCACTGAAGAGAGCACTTCGCCTGTACTGACGTTAACCACACGCAGGTTAACGGCGATTTGGTCGAGCTGATACTGGGTATCCGCACCGATACCGAAGTAACGTGCTCCCGCACCACCTGATTTAACGTTACTTTCGTAGCCAATAATCGATCCTTCAATCATCACGTTCGCTGCTGCCAGAGATTCCAGAGGCGTTCGGTTATTGGCCGCGACGGTACCATTTTCCTGTGCGGCGCGAATGATTTTCCGTTCATTCAACAGGTTCTGAAGACCCTGACGTTCCAGCGGAATAAACCAGTGCGAATCCTTGAGCGCGGTAACCAGCATCGCGGTGGCGCTTTGCGGCACGGCCGTGGAGAAGTTACTTGCCGGGTAAGGTTTAAATTGCCCGGTTTCATCCTGAATGTTGTATACGGAGACAAATATTTTCCCCGTTGGAGCTGGTAAATGCGTTAAATCACGATAACTCTGGGCCCGAGGCATTAATGTAGGTTTTGCAGCTTCTTTAGGTGGAGCAGTTAAACAACCGCTCAATAAGCACACTGCAACAAATATCAGGAAGCGCTGCATGATCGTTGTCCTTATTTAGCTATTGTTTAAAAGTCAGTTGAATTACTTTGTAGACCGGAAACCTGAATGGTGGAGATTCTTCCGGTTTTACGATCGGTTACGTTCAACTGAAGCTGTCCGTCCGTGTTGGCGATATCAACGATAAAGTCGTTGGTCACCATCCGGCCGGGTTTACCGGTATTAATGTTGGTCAATAACCCGCCTAAAATTTGCGACTGGATAGCCTGAGTGAAGTTGTCCAGTGCGGACGGGGTATCAATGCTAAAATCCTTTAAGCTCGGATCCTTATAGGAGTTTTGCGCCTGGGCTTCGTTCAGCAGGAACGCGCCGTTATTAGGGTTACCGCCAAAGTTAGGGTTACGGAACTGAAACGTCATGTTTCCGGCCCAGCTGATGGGTGTTATCAGCATTATCGAAACAACTGCATATGCAATACGCATGACAGCCTCCGCATATCGGTTCGCTAGAACTCGTCTTTTGCTAAATCGCTGGTGCTTAATAGGGCTTTATCTATTTGCAGGCGATTAATAGCGTCTTCTGATTGTTCCAGTGCTAAGACGACGTTTTTATCGAAGTCTATTTTGGTCGGGAATAAAAACGTTTGATAAATAACGTTCTGATTAGCCGTTATTGTTATCCAACTTCCCCATCGTGCACTGGGCCGCTCGTTGATTGTTATATTACCCGTGTAGGTACTGTCCCATTTGTCACTGAAGGCACGGTAAAAAGTGTGCCCGACCGATGAGACAGTGTGGTCTGTTAACAATCCGGGAACTTCGACCTCGACGGCCCTCAGATTCCCGGCAGCGAGCAGGAAACTCGCTGCGGCGATCCAACTCAACGTGCGCTTCATGTGATTAACGCCTGAGGTTATCGTTTGCCCACGAAACAGCCTGAGTTCGGTTTTTCACAGCTATCTTCTTGAAAAGATTATAAAGGTGCGTCTTTACCGTATTTTCGCTGATAAATAACGAACGGGCGATTTCAATATTTGAAGCACCAATGCGTAACTTGTTCAGGATCTCTTTCTCACGGTGCGTGAGCAGGGCTGACTCTGAGCTGTTATAGCGATAATTTCCGGAGTGCGTGATGAGATAGCTGGCAAGCTTTTGCGAAAAATAACACTCTCCGCGCAATATACCTTGCAGCCCCTCTACTACCCGGTCTTCTTCTTCCGTGACGTAGAACACGCCATTGATATGCGGCCAGCTTTCAATATCTCTGAAAGGATATTCATCAGGCGTATTCAACAATAGCACGCGGATATTATTGTTTTTCCTGCTTAAAATATCTTGCCAGTAATGGATAAGCTTTTTATCAGCTTCCATCATATCGAAAAGAATGATGCTGCCAGGTGCAATATCATCAAAAGAACGTTGAATATTATGCAATTTCCCGTTCAGTGATAATGATTGCTTTAAATGTTGTAATAAAGCTGTCGCTTGCAAAGAAGGTTTTGTGATCAACAGTAATGTATGACCATGTAAACTATGGACTTCATTATACATGATGAAACCCCACTTTTTTTTGGCACCTGGCAGCTGTCCTCCTGTTTAAAAGAGGACACCAGAAGTACTGACAGATGTTGCACTGCTGTGTGTAGAATCAGACCATAACCTCCACAGGGAGGTAAATATAAAACCAATTTCGTACATCTAATTTCAATCTAGCTTTTACGAAGTTTAAAGCAAGTGTTAAACATGTAACAGGATGTAAAAATCAATATTAATTTGTGAAATTCGGTTGTTTGGAATGGCAATAATTGATGAGAAAGTTGTACACATAAATAGAGGTGCACAGATTTTAAAAATCATACAAATATTTTTAATGGCTTGATTTTTAAAATTATTTTTTATTTTTGTCAAGCGATAATTAAGTATGAGTTTCAGATAATTTCTAAGCCCACGAATGAGTGACTGTCTGGCTTAAGAAAAGAGGCTTCGTGTCACGCGTTGAGAAAAATGTTCTCCTGTCGTTACGTTTAAACAACCCGGGAGGAAGCGTGGACAGCTTTCGTGTCGTTGTACAACCCTTCCGCAATACACCTTTAATAAAAAATATAAGCTGGCCTGATTAAAGTGATTTTTGAGGTAAATTACAACTTTGTGGTGAGCCGATAAATAAAAATAAGCCGCGTGGGTGAGATATTTAAAATGTTTCAGCGGACATACTCTTCACCGTAACGACGCGTTAACACAATACGAGTCGTTTTAACAAGTAACATTGTTAAAGGGTTATGGCACGATTAAATAGCCAGGTCCAGGGTGACAACATGAAAAACGCATCGTTAATTATGATGTTTACATTACTGGGTGCGCCTGGATTTGTAACCGCAGCGAATTCAGATTTGGCAAATTCTGAATATAACTTTGCGGTTAACGAATTAAGTCTTTCATCACTAAATCAGGCAGCCATTATTGGTCAACGGGGTGTTTTCAATAACGCTGAGGTTAGCCAGGAAGGTTCAAGACTCTTATCCATTGTATCCCAGGATGGGGTAGGTAACAGAGCGAGAGTTGATCAATCAGGGGGTTACAATATTGCCTGGATCGATCAGAGCGGTAACGCGAATGATGCAGGTATTACGCAAGATGGATACGGTAATAGCGCGAAAATTATCCAGAAAGGGTCGGGTAATAGAGCAAATATTACGCAGTACGGTACGCAGAAAACCGCAGTTGTAGTGCAGAAACAGTCGCAAATGGCGATTAACGTTATTCAACATTAGCGCGTTGGCGACGACTTTAATCAATCCGATGGGGGTTTACCATGAAATTTCTCAAAGTGGCAGCGCTTGCAGCAATCGTAGTTTCTGGTAGTGCTATGGCGGGTTCTATTAATCAGGGCGGCTGGGGTCATGGACATGGTCATGGCGGATACAGTGGCCCAAATTCCACCCTGAATATTTATCAGGACGGTGGCGGTAACTCAGCGGTAGCTCTGCAGACAGACGCCAGAAATTCTGTCCTGAATATTAGCCAGAAAGGTGGCGGTAACGGCGCTGACGTTGGTCAGGGTTCTGATGATAGTAAAATCAACCTGTCCCAGAAAGGTTTTGGCAACAGTGCGACACTTGATCAGTGGAACAGTAAAAAATCCGTTATGAACGTTAGCCAGTCCGGCGGCTTTAACGGTGCACTCGTAGACCAGACTGCTTCCAACTCGACTGTCAACGTGACCCAGATCGGTTTTGGTAACCACGCGACAGCTCATCAGTACTGATATTGAAATCTGTGCTACAAAAAAACAGGGCTGATGCCCTGTTTTTTTTCGGGAGTTCATCATGAATACCTTAATTCTCCTTGCCGCGCTTTCCAGCCAGATCACCTTCAAAACGTCACAGCAGGAAAATATGACCACCATTATTCCTCAGGTCACTCTGGCGCAGTCGTGTGATTGTCAGGTTCAGATTGTTTCTTTACGAGAAGGGCAGGGGGGGCAAAGTTCTTCCCGGCAGCAAAACACACTTTTTATACCCGCTAATCAGACGATTGATTTAATGCGCCTGAGTTTAAATATTAGCGCGGGAGACACGGTGAAAATCGTTGTCACCGTTTCAGACGGTAAATCGCTACATTTATCACAACAGTGGTCGCCAACGGAACGCTCGCTATAAACATTCATGAAATCAATATGTTGAGAATATGGCGGGTCTGTACCGTTGAGCTATGCTGATATCACGGACCTGGTCGTTATGTTCCGTAACGTGAAACTTCGTTTGCCCTAATAAATGAAGCGCGTTTACCCCTCATGGACGATTTTCTTTGAGGAGTACCTATAATGAACAACTATTTTGCTCGACTCGTGGCAGGTCTGGGTCTGGTCGTTTCTGCTTTGAGTATCCCGGCTTATTCGGCCACGGTTGTTGACGGTGGCGTCATTCATTTCCGCGGTGCTATTGTTGCAGACCCCTGTGAAGTCGCCCCCCAGAAGCAACAGATTGCAATGTCATGTCCAAATAATAACCGTATGCAAACGCGTATGGTCAGCTATACAGAGGCGCTTAACGGGAAAGTGAGCGACTCAAACCTGGCAACGCTCAATATGAAATACCTTAATCCTGAAAAAACGCTCGCGGTTGTCGAAATCCAGTATCGCTAGTGTGCGTTCTCGCGCCCTGCGGTGAAAGAGGATTTTTTCTGATAGTTTTTTCTCCCGGTCTCCTCTGCGATACACTTAAGAAAATGGCGGGTTGCAGAGGGGCTTTATGAAACCGCAAATTGAAATTATTCATGGCGATATTACGACAGTGCACGTCGACGTTATCGTCAATGCGGCCAATCCATCCCTGATGGGAGGGGGCGGCGTGGACGGGGCTATCCATCGGGCTGCCGGACCGCAGCTGCTGGAAGCCTGTAAAACCGTGCGGCAACAGCAGGGCGAATGTCCTCCCGGTCACGCGGTGATTACGCTGGCGGGCAATCTGCCTGCGAGAGCGGTAATTCACGCCGTAGGGCCTGTCTGGCATGGCGGGGATCAGCACGAAGCGAGTATTCTGGAAGAGGCTTACCGGAACTGTCTGCGACTGGCTGCCGACAACGGTTATAAAACGATGGCGTTTCCGGCCATCAGCACAGGCGTGTATGGTTACCCTAAGGCCGCTGCCGCAACGATTGCCGTAGAAACGGTTTACCGCTATTTGTCGTTAAAACCGCTGCCAGAGAAGGTGATTTTTGTCTGTTTCGACGACGACACCACGCATCTTTATCAGCGGCTTCTGACTCAGCGCAGACAAGAACTGGAGAGCTGATGCAAACGCGGCGCATCGGATACGCCGCGTGATTTATGAGGCTTTTGCCTGTGGTTTTCCTGAAAAGAGGAAGCGCAGGAGCGGGATCCGCAGATGGATTTCGTAGAGTACGATTGCTACCCCTACAACAAACACCAGCCCGGTAAAAAACCCCAGCGTGTTGGAAGCGATGTGCGGTGTGATGTAAGCCCCGAAGAAAAGCGTCAACGGATGATGCACCAGATAGATAAACAGTGACGCATTAACGAAGTAGGTCACGCGACTGGACTTAAAGTTCAGCAAGCGGTGGCCCAGCGCGAATACCACGTTCACCATCCACAGCCCAAGCAGCATAGTGATCACGCTTTCCGTTTCATACATCCAGGCATCGCCGCTGCCGTAGCGCTGATTCAGCAGATAGGCCGCGAACGCGAGGCTTGCCCCCAGCGCGCACCACGGTGACGGGGTGACAAACAGCGATTTAAGCTTCGGATGAATAAAGGCCAGCGCGCCGATTAAAAAGAACGGAATGTAGAACAGGGACTGCATCACCACAAAATTAAATAACCCGTCGCTCAAAATCGGCGGGTAGACGATAAGCAGCGTTCGGCGCACGGCGGCATAGGCAATCCCCAACAGCAAGAAGAGCACTGACAATTTGCCCATCGTAACGTTGGCGAAGAAGGTGTCGGCTTTTGTACTCAGACGGTGGCGCAGGCGGCTGAAAATCAACAGGCTCACCGTTGTGAGCACCACCAGGACCAGCAGGAACCACAGGTGAGACACCAGCTCCCAGACCAGCGTATTGTACTTTTCATACAGCGACAGATTTGGCCAGTTCTCCGCTTTGCCTTTGACGTATTGCAACATAATGAACTGAGGCAGCGTCAGCAGTGGAATTGCGGTCAGCATGGGGATCCCCACGCGCTCTACGCGCACTTTCCACCAGCGCTTGAGCGGGTATCGAAGAAACAGCATGTAAGAAAAATAGCCGGATATGACGAAGAACACCTGCATACGGAAGGCGTGAATAAAGTCATTAAACAGCGTCAGCCACCAGGAGGGCATCTGGCTATTCACATGCCAGGTGTGGCTGGAGTAAATCAGTGAAATGTGAAAGGGGATCCCCAATAGCATCAGCCAGGCCCTGATCGAGTCGAGGAAATATTCACGTTCTGTTGGTGTTGTGCTCATATAACGTTGTGCATTCTCAGACTTTTCGTCTTATCCCTAAGACTCATAATGGTTACATTCGAAGCCAACCCTACACCAAGACCGACACCCTGTCTCCAGGATAAGCACGCAAAGTGAATAGCGGGTTCTTTCATTTGCTTAATCCATGAGCCAGCAGCTGAACAAAGCAGTGATAATGTTGTCGGATTGCCTGAGTTTCCATTAAAATGGATCGGATCGATATAAGCACACAAAGGGGGAAGTGCTTACTTATTATGAAACATAAACCACAGATGATGAAAATGCGTTGGTTGGGTGCTGCAGTGGTGTTATCACTGTATACCTCATCGGCACTGGCCTTTAACATCGACGATGTCGCAAAACAGGCAAAATCGATGGCAGGCAAGAGCTACGAAGCGCCGAAAAGTAACTTGCCCTCCGTTTTCCGCGACATGAAGTATGCGGACTATCAGCAGATCCAGTTCAATCACGACAAAGCGTACTGGAGCAATATTAAAACCCCGTTCAAGCTTGAATTTTATCATCAGGGTATGTACTTCGACACGCCTGTTGCCATCAATGAAGTGACGGCAACCGCGGTACGTAAGATCAAGTACAGCCCGGATTACTTCAATTTTGGCAATGTGCAACACGACAAAGATACGGTGAAAGACCTGGGCTTCGCAGGCTTTAAGGTGCTTTACCCAATCAACAGCAAAGATAAAAACGACGAAATCGTCAGCATGCTTGGAGCCAGCTATTTCCGCGTCATTGGCGCGGGGCAGGTGTACGGGCTTTCTGCGCGCGGTCTGGCTATTGATACCGCGCTGCCATCAGGTGAAGAGTTCCCACGTTTCCGTGAGTTCTGGATTGAACGTCCAAAACCAACGGATAAGCGTCTGACCATTTATGCACTCCTGGATTCCCCGCGTGCAACCGGTGCCTATCGCTTTGTGATTATGCCGGGTCGTGACACGGTAGTTGACGTGCAGTCCAAGGTTTACCTGCGTGATAAAGTGGGCAAGCTGGGCGTTGCGCCGTTGACCAGTATGTTCCTGTTCGGGCCGAACCAGCCGTCACCGGCAACCAACTTCCGCCCGGAACTGCATGACTCCAACGGTCTGTCTATTCATGCCGGTAACGGTGAGTGGATCTGGCGTCCGCTGAATAACCCGAAACATCTGGCGGTTAGCAGCTTCGCAATGGAAAACCCGCAAGGTTTTGGCCTGCTGCAGCGTGGTCGTCAGTTCTCCCGCTTTGAAGATTTGGACGATCGCTATGACCAGCGTCCAAGCGCCTGGGTCACGCCAAACGGTGACTGGGGTAAAGGTAAGGTCGAGCTGGTAGAAATTCCAACCAACGACGAAACCAACGATAACATCGTCGCTTACTGGACGCCGGATCAGCTGCCGGAAGCCGGTAAAGAGATGAACTTCAAGTACACCATTACCTTCAGCCGCGACGAAGATAAGCTGCATGCGCCGGATAACGCGTATGTAATGCAGACTCGCCGCTCAACGGGTGATGTGAAGCAGTCTAATCTTATCCGTCAGCCTGACGGTACCGTGGCGTTTGTCGTGGACTTCACAGGCCAGGATATGAAGAAACTGTCACCGGACACCGCCGTTGCCGCTCAGGCCAGCATCGGTGATAACGGTGAAATCGTTGAGAATACCGTGCGTTACAATCCGGTAACCAAAGGCTGGCGTCTGACCCTGCGCGTGAAAGTGAAAGATCCGAAACAGACCACAGAAATGCGTGCTGCGCTGGTCAGTAACGATCAGCCGCTGAGTGAAACCTGGAGCTATCAGCTACCTGCCAATGAATAATACATCTGAATATATTGATGCCATGCCGCTGACGGATATCGAAAAAGCGGCACTGCCAAAGAGCGACATCCGCGCGGTTCACACCGCGCTGGATGGTGAACATCATACGTTTTCCCGTGATGATGATACGCCGCTCGGGTCAGTCAAGGCGCGTCTGGAGCAGGCCTGGCCGGACTCGCTGGCGGAAGGGCAGTTGATTAAAGACGATGAAGGACGCGATCAGCTTCAGGCGATGCCGAAGGCTACGCGTTCCTCTATGTTCCCCGATCCATGGCGCACCAACCCGGTGGGTCGCTTCTGGGATCGCCTGCGCGGGCGTGATGTGACGCCGCGCTATCTGTCGCGCCTGACGAAAGAAGAGCAGGCGTCCGAACAGAAATGGCGTACCGTCGGGACAATCCGTCGCTATATCCTGCTGCTTCTGACGCTTGCGCAGACGGTCGTCGCAACCTGGTACATGAAAACTATCCTGCCTTACCAGGGCTGGGCGTTTATCAATCCGACGGACATGATGGGCCAGGATCTCTGGGTCTCCTTCATGCAGCTGCTGCCGTATATCCTGCAGAGCGGCATTCTCCTGCTGTTCGCGGTCCTCTTCTGCTGGGTCTCGGCCGGTTTCTGGACCGCGCTGATGGGCTTCCTGCAGCTGCTCATGGGGCGTGACAAATACAGCATTTCAGCGTCAACGGTCGGGGATGAACCCCTCAATCCCGAGCACCGTACCGCGCTGATTATGCCTATCTGTAACGAAGACGTTGACCGCGTATTTGCGGGCCTGCGTGCGACCTGGGAGTCCGTGAAGGCGACCGGCAACGCGGAGCATTTCGACGTTTACATCCTGAGCGACAGCTACAACCCGGATATCTGCGTTGCGGAACAAAAAGCGTGGATGGAGCTGATTGCAGAAGTGCAGGGCGAAGGCCAGATCTTCTACCGCCGCCGTCGTCGTCGCGTGAAGCGTAAAAGCGGTAACATCGATGACTTCTGCCGTCGCTGGGGTAACCAGTACAGCTACATGGTGGTGCTGGATGCTGACTCCGTCATGAGCGGAGACTGCCTGAGCGGTCTGGTGCGCCTGATGGAAGCCAACCCTAACGCGGGTATCATTCAGTCTTCGCCAAAAGCGTCCGGTATGGACACGCTGTATGCGCGCTGCCAGCAGTTCGCCACCCGTGTTTACGGGCCGCTGTTTACGGCGGGTCTGCACTTCTGGCAGCTGGGTGAATCGCACTACTGGGGCCACAACGCCATTATCCGCGTGAAGCCGTTCATTGAGCACTGTGCGCTGGCGCCGCTGCCGGGTGAGGGTTCGTTTGCCGGTTCTATTCTGTCGCACGACTTCGTAGAAGCGGCGCTGATGCGTCGTGCTGGCTGGGGCGTCTGGATTGCCTACGACCTGCCGGGATCGTACGAAGAGCTGCCGCCGAACCTTCTGGACGAGCTCAAGCGTGACCGCCGCTGGTGTCATGGTAACCTGATGAACTTCCGTCTGTTCCTGGTAAAAGGGATGCACCCGGTTCACCGAGCGGTATTCCTGACCGGCGTGATGTCCTATCTCTCTGCACCGCTGTGGTTTATGTTCCTGGCGCTATCGACTGCCTTACAGGTGGTTCATGCCCTGACGGAGCCGCAATACTTCCTGCAACCGCGGCAGCTGTTCCCGGTGTGGCCGCAGTGGCGTCCGGAGCTGGCGATTGCGCTGTTTGCCTCCACCATGGTGCTGCTGTTCCTGCCTAAGCTGCTCAGTATCATCCTTATCTGGTGCAAAGGCTCGAAAGAGTACGGCGGTTTCTTCCGCGTAACCCTTTCACTGCTGCTGGAAGTGCTGTTCTCCGTCCTGCTGGCGCCGGTACGTATGCTGTTCCACACCGTGTTTGTGGTCAGTGCGTTCCTGGGCTGGGAAGTGGTCTGGAACTCACCGCAGCGTGATGATGACTCCACTCCGTGGGGTGAAGCCTTTATGCGCCATGGTTCTCAGCTGCTGCTGGGTCTGGTGTGGGCGGCCGGGATGGCCTGGCTGGATCTGCGCTTCCTGTTCTGGCTGGCGCCGATTGTCTTCTCGCTGATCCTGTCGCCGTTTGTGTCCGTGATTTCCAGCCGTTCAACGGTGGGGCTGCGAACCAAACGCTGGAAACTGTTCCTGATCCCGGAAGAGTATTCCCCGCCGCAGGTGCTGGTGGATACCGATCGTTACCTGGAACAGAACCGCAGTCGCTCGCTGGATAACGGCTTCATGCACGCCGTGTTTAACCCGTCATTCAACGCCCTGGCAACGGCAATGGCGACCGCGCGTCACCGCGCCAGCCAGGTGCTTGAGATTGCCCGCGATCGTCACGTTGAGCAGGCGCTTAACGAGACCCCGGAAAAACTCAACCGCGACCGTCGTCTGGTGCTGTTGAGCGACCCGGTGACAATGGCGCGTCTTCACTACCGCGTGTGGTCCGCTCCGGAGAAATACTCTTCGTGGGTGAATTACTATAAGGACGTGAAGCTGAACCCGCTCGCGCTGAAGGCGAAGTAAGTTGTTAAGAAGGGACGGGTAAGCGAATCGCCACCCGCCAGATAAAATACCGGCTTAATCGCCGGTATTTTTTTAGAGGTTAAAGATGAGAATAATCATCGTCGTTTTGGTGGCATGCCTGCTCAGCGGCTGCGGCAGTATCATCAGTCGCACCATTCCAGGGCAAGGCCACGGAAATCAGTATTACCCGGGCGTGAAATGGGATCTTCGTGATTCCGCATGGCGCTACCTGACCGTGCTCGATCTGCCGTTCTCGCTGATTTTCGACACGCTGTTGCTGCCGATCGACGCCAGCCACGGCCCTTACGAATAGCGTAAATTAACGCTCGTCCCACTCATCGGCTGCGGTTTGACCTTCTTCCGTATCCAGCGGCGGCTCGAGCTGAAACTCACCCTCATCCCACTCGTGCAGGGTGTTCTCTTCCAGCCATTCCTGCCGAAGTTCGATTTCGTCATAGTCGCCATCAAAGACGGCCTGCGCACCTTCACCACTTAATATCGGCAAACATTCCCCTTCTTCACCTTCATCGGCAAAGAATTCTGCCTGCCACATAATATCTCCATCCTGCAGAACGTATTTTTGGATATTAAGCTGTTGCACGTCAGCATCTTCTTCTTCAACGCCGGGGTTGTCGGCGAGGAACTCTTCACGAGCGGCATCAATAGCTTCTTCCAGCGTGGCGTACATGGTCATTGGTGTCTCCCTGTTTTCCAGAAGGTTTCAGGGAAAGAATAGCTGAATATAAGATTCTGCAAGTATGAATGCGAAAATAAGCTGTCAGGCGTTCGTCTTATTCCGTCACGGGCCGCAGCGCGCGGGATAAACTGAACCATGAATAAATGGCATTGAACAACACGACGCCCGCCGTCACGATAAAGACGGCGCGAAAACCGAAGCTGGCGGAGATCCCGGCTCCGAGCAGCGGTCCGGTGACGTTACCGATATCGCGGAATGACTGGTTATAGCTGAAAATACGCCCGGCAATCTGGTTCGTGGAGTTGTAAACCAGCAGGGTCTGTACGGCGGGAAGCAACGCGCCGTCGGCGGCTCCCAGCAAAAAGCGAAGTAAGCCCAGCTGCCACGGAGCCTGCACCATCGACATCGGGATAAGCAGCAGGACGGAGATCACCAGCGCGGAGATCAGGATTTTCTCCGGACCCACCCGGTCTCCCAGTTTTCCGAGCCTCGGGGCGCTCAGCAGCGCCGCCACGCCGGGTACGGAGGCAATCAGCCCGCTGATGAACGCAATATTGCTGACGTTACCCGCCAGGTCGCGAACGTACAGCGTCAGAATAGGGGCAATCGACCCGGTAGCCACCTGGATAATCATTGTCGTCACGAACAGGCTCAGCACCAGTCTGGGATTTTTGAGCGAGGTCAGCACCTCTCTGGCGTGAAGCATCTCTTTTTTGGCGACAGGCGTGAAGTTCTCCCGGATACAGAGCAGGGTGACGATAAAGCACAGGAACAACACGCTGGCGGTGATAAAGAAGACCGGGCGCAGGCCGTAGTTATCCGCCAGTAATCCCCCGGCCAGCGGTCCCAGCAGGGCACCGCTCACGCCACCGGTTGAGAGCGTGCCCAGCGCCCAGCCGCTTTTATGGCGGGGAATTTGCGTGGCAATCAGGGCATTCGCGTTGGGAATAAATCCACCCAACAGGCCCAGCAGCGCGCGCAGGATCAGAAACTGCCAGACGTTCTGCGCCACGCCCATCAGCGCCATGATAATGGCCATCCCCAGCGCCGAACGCAGCAGCATGATTTTACGCCCCTTGCGATCGGCAAGGCCGCCCCAGAAGGGCGAGGCCAACGCGGAAAAGAGAAACGTGATGCTGAATACCAGACCGGACCACATATTGAGCGCGCTGTGGCCCGTCACGCCTAGCTGTTCGACGTAGAGCGGCAGGAAGGGCATAACCAGGCTAAAGGCCGCGCCGGTAAGAAAACAGCCAAGCCACGCAACCGCGAGGTTACGCTTCCAGTTTATGGGGGCATCTGAGGGTGACATAACTATCCGCATAATGAGGTGCAGAGCACCTGAAGCATAAAGTAATAAGCCTGCTAATTATGCGCCGGGGTTATGATTGCTGCAATGACGAGGAGCTTTTAAAGCTAAAACGGCATGCGGCCCTGAGGACCGCATGAGGATTAATAGCGGGACGGCGTGCCTTGTGGCCGCGTTTTAAAGCGGCGGTGCAGCCACATGTACTGCTCGGGCGCCAGCATGATGCACTTCTCCACAACGCTGTTCATCCAGCGTGCGGTGGTTTCCGCATCGTCGAGCGGCGGCGCAAGCTCCGGCTCCAGCATCATCAGCTCGTAGCCTGAACCATCCGGCTTACGGCGAGGGACGAAAGGCACGATGGCAGCTTTAGACATCCGCGCCAGCATCCAGGTACCGGTCGTTGTGGCGGCCTCTTCAACGGCGAAGAAGGGAACAAATACGCTGGCCTGTGGGCCATAGTCGTGGTCGGGGGCATACCAGACCACTTCGCCGGATTTCAGCGCGCGGATCATCCCCTTCAGATCCTTACGGTCGATCATGCTTTTGTTGGAGCGCATGCGGCCGTTGGTCTGGATTAAATCGATGACCGGGTTATCGTTAGGACGATAAACGCCAATGCCCGGCGCCTGCATGCCGAACATGCGCGCCCCGATTTCCAGCGTCAGGAAATGGACGCCGATCAGCAAAACGCCCGTCTGGTTGGCCTGAAGCGTATGCACAGGCTCCATGCCGGTTCCCGTCACCTCGCTCCAGCGGGCCATGCGTTTGTCCGGCCAGAACCACGCCATGCCGGTCTCCATAAGCCCCATCCCGACGGATTCGAAATTCTTCGCGACCATATCGTGACGCTCTGGCTCGCTCATCTGCGGAAAACAGAGCTCAAGATTGCGGTACGCAATTCTGGCGCGACGCTTCATAAACAGCTGTGCGAAACGGCCCAGAAATTTACCCAACCGAAAAATAACAGGGTAGGGAAGCTGTACCAGAAGCCATAAAAAGCCGATGCCAAGCCAGGTCAACCAATAGCGGGGATGCAAAAGGGCGGCAGTAAATTTTGGTAACTGGGTCATGTCTTTCCTGTGTTCAAACGTCCTGTTTTGCTAGTGTCTCATTTTTTGAGACATAGCCAAAATATCTGCTTTCGAAGCGTGCACGAATACAGCAATTGTTAAGCCTGATTAATCAGGGTGTGTGAAATGTAGCGTAAATTGTGTGGATGTAAATTGGTTTTGTTTGCTATATGATGCCGACCGATTTTTAATTCTCTCTAACGATTCCAGGACTGTACACCATGCCAGTGTTACACAACCGCGTGTCGAATGAGATGTTGAAAGCGCGTATGTTGGCTGAAACCGAACCGCGCACAACCATCTCTTTCTATAAATACTTCACGATCGACGATCCGCAGGCGACCCGCGATGCGCTTTATCAGGCGTTCACGGCCCTGAATGTCTTCGGCCGCGTCTACCTTGCCCGTGAAGGCATTAACGCGCAAATTAGCGTACCGGAAAGCAAAGTCAGCGCCTTCCGCGACGAGCTTTACCAGTTCGATCCTGCCCTCGACGGCTTGCGCCTGAACATTGCTCTGGACGATGACGGGAAATCCTTCTGGGTGCTGCGCATGAAGGTGCGTGAGCGCATCGTGGCGGACGGTATCGACGATCCCGAGTTTAACCCGGCGGATGTCGGTGAATATCTGAAGGCCGCGGAAGTGAATGCGATGCTGGACGATCCGGATGCCGTGTTCATTGATATGCGTAACCACTATGAGTACGAAGTGGGGCATTTCGAGAACGCGATGGAAATCCCGGCCGACACCTTCCGCGAGCAGCTGCCCAAAGCGGTTGAGATGATGCAGGAACATAAAGATAAAAAGATCGTTATGTACTGCACCGGCGGTATCCGCTGTGAGAAAGCCAGCGCGTGGATGAAGCACAACGGCTTTAATAAGGTCTGGCATATTGAAGGCGGCATTATCGAGTACGCCCGCCGCGCCCGCGAGCAGGGTTTACCGGTGCGCTTTATCGGGAAAAACTTTGTCTTTGACGAGCGTATGGGTGAGCGTATCTCGGAAGACGTTATTGCTCAGTGCCACCAGTGCGGCGCACCGTGCGATACCCACACCAACTGCAAAAACGACGGGTGTCATCTGCTGTTCATTCAGTGCCCGGCCTGTGCCGAGAAGTTTAACGGCTGCTGTAGCGAACTGTGCAGCGAAGAGAGCATCCTGCCGGAAGAAGAGCAGCGTCGCCGTCGCGCAGGACGTGAAAACGGCAACAAGATTTTCAATAAATCACGCGGCCGTCTGAATACCAAACTGGGTATCCCTGACCCGGAATGATAATAACGCCCGGCACGGCGAAAGCCTGCCGGGCGAATCTATTATGATTTCTGCTGTACACCTTCAACGGAAATAATCAGCTCAACGTCCTGAGACGCCGGACCTAAATCCGTTGTGATATTAAAATCTTTCAGGTGAATTTTACCCGCCGCTTCAAAACCTGCGCGTTTACCGCCCCACGGATCGTCACCCTGACCCAGTAATTTAGCATCAAGCATGACCGGTTTGGTTACGCCATTAAGCGTCAGGTTGCCGGTAATATTCAGTTTATCACCGTCTTTCTTCACCTCAGTAGAAGTGAAGGTCGCCTGCGGGAATTTCGCGACGTTGAGGAACTCCCCACTGCGCAGGTGTTTATCGCGCTCTGCGTGGTTCGTGTCGACGCTGTTCGTATTAATCGTCACATTGACTTTATCGGCCGCGGGATTTTTCTCGTCAAAAGTGAACGTGCCGTCAAAATCCTTAAAGGTGCCGTACAGCCAGCTGTAGCCCAGGTGCTGAATACGGAAATTGACGAAAGCGTGCTGGCCCTCTTTATCAATCTTATAATCCGCCGCCACGGCGGAACCGGCGGTGAATAACAGAGAACCCAGGGCGATACCCAGCAGGTGTTTTTTCATTTTATGCTCCAGAGTCAACTGACGAGCGGCCAAGCATGCGCTTTAGCGTATCGTCTTTATCAATAAAATGGTGTTTGAGGGCGGCAAACCCGTGCAGCACGGAGAGGATCACCACGCTCCACGCAAGCCAGAGGTGAACGACCCCGGCGGTGTCAGCCTGAGCACCTGCATCGCTGAGCGTTGCCGGAACGTCAAAAAGGCCAAAGACGCTAATCGGCTTACCGTCCGCCGTCGAGATAAGGTAGCCGCTAATCAGAATGGCGAAGAGCAGCGCATAGAGCGCGATATGCGCGGCAACGGCACTGACGCGGGTAAATTTGCTGTGAGTTTTTGGCGCGGCGGGCGGCGGGGAAATATGTCGCCAGATTACGCGAAAAACCAGCCCCATCATCAGGAGAACGCCAATGCTTTTATGCAACTCCGGTGCCTGGTGATACCAGCCGTCATAATAGCTGAGCGTGACCATCCAGAGTCCAAGTCCAAACATACCGTAGACGGCAATAGCAAATATCCAGTGCAAACCTATGGATATTATTCCGTAGCGCCGGGAGGAGTTACGCAATTGCATCAGAATGTCCATTTTCAAATTAACCGGAAAGTAAAAATGAACGGGAAGGCGGGATATTGCAACTGAAATAATTGTCTATTAATTTTTATTTTATGTATTTCAGCGCTTTTGAACAGGATCGATAAAGGTAATTCAATGTCTTCGTGCAAGTAAAATTGTGAGCTTCAATAAAGCTAAATTAACGTCAATTATTGTCAGTCAGGGTTTTCAATAAAATACAATGTAAACAAAATCAATAATGGCCAGCAGCGCCCACAATAAGATGTAGAGCATGAAATGCTCGCGAATATTATTCATCAGAAAGTTAACGATCCTGCGCATAACGCCCCGTAATGCAGTGTGAATGAAACGGGCCCCGAAACCTCCGGAGCCCGTGGCGGATTATCCGTTAAAACGCGAGAGGGAGAAGGGCGTCAGATCAAACTGCGGTGCAATACCCTGGGCGAACTGCGCGGCGATCTCGCCCAGCACGGAAGCAAACTTAAAGCCGTGGCCGCTCAGCCCGGTAATCAGCAGGACGTTGTCATGCCCGGGCAGCGTATCAATGATAAAGTCTTCATCCGGGGTGTTGTCGTAGGTACAGGCCGCGCCATACAGCAAGCCGCCGACGCCCGGAAGAATAGTACGCAGGAACGTGAAGGCTTCTGAACCATCCTGCGGAAAGGCGCCGAAAGGCTTACGCTCTTCAGGGGTGGAGATAGCCTGGCCACCGTTGTGTTTACCGATTTTCAGCGCGTCTTTCTCGGAAGGGAAACCGTAGAACTGATCGCCATTCGGCAATTCGCCGGTAAATGCCGGGAATTTATTCTGCGCGCTGTAGCGCCCATCCGACTGGAACCAGGAGAAGACCTTGCGCACCGGCTGGATTGGCAGTTCCGGCAGCAGGCGAGTGACCCAGGTTCCTGCGCTGACGAGCAGGCGGGACGCTGAATAGTCGCCGTCAATAGTCGTTACCGTGACGCCATCAGCGTCATGCGTGATGGCCTCCACTGGACAATTAAACAGCTGCGCACAGCCGGCCTTCGCGGCAAGATCGATCCAAGTTTTGATCGCCGTTTCACAATGCAGCACGCCGGAGTGGGCTTCAAAGAGGCCGATGTAATCGTCCGGGACGGTAATTTCAGGCCAGCGCGCGGTAATGCCCGTCGCGTCCAGCTTCTCAACGTCCAGATTAAAGGCTTTCGCGCTGCGCTCGACGCCTGCGAGAAATTCAGACTGGGCCGGGCCCAGGTTGATAACGCCGGTACGTTCGAAAATGCGATCTTCGGTCTGTTTCGCCAGTTCATCCCACAGCGTCTGGGCGCGAAGCACCAGCGGGACATAGCGCTCGCCTTCGCCATACGCATGGCGGATGAGGCGGGTATCGCCATGATGGCTACCCTCCGAATGAGGAGGGAGGTGGGCATCGATCATCAGGACCTTCAGACCTGCCTGTGTTGCGTAATAACCGGCAGCGGAACCCACGGAGCCGCTACCAATAATGATTAAGTCGTATCTCATATGCATCTCGTAACCTGATGTTTTGTTAGCAGAGTAATTAACAACGCGGGGTTAGACAAGGGAGAAATAAATAAGGCACCGCGAGGGTGCCTGTAGAGAGAAAAGTGGGCATAAGCTTAGTGCCGTTTATACTCATTTTCCTGATAGTCGCCAGATTCTATTTTTGCAATACCTGCCTCTAAAATAGAAATAAACTGACGGGCGACGTCTGTTGTTAGCCACAGCGTCTGTCCAACTTCCGCTTCTTCACGGTTGAGTTGATTCGGGGTCTGGTAGTGCAAACGCAGCATCAGCGCATCGTAGCTATCTACGGTACTGATATCCCAGCCAACCAGTGGATGGGTCTGGATCACTTCACTATTCTTTTCCATTATAACCCCCTTAATGCGTGTTAGAAGACAACGGCTTTGAGGTTCAATGCATGTTTTTCTGAAAGCATCTTCAGTATACCAAGTAATAAGGGTTCCAACGGGAAAAATAAACAGGTGGCAACACATTTTTCTGCTTTTTAGGATTGTTCGAACAATAAAACACCATCTCGTTCACGATTTTTAAAGAAGATGCCGAATTAATTTGAACTTGCAGGATTTTTAGACAAAAAAAAAGCCGGGGCGACCCGGCAAAAAAACACAATGAGGGAGCAGTGTTAATCTGTGATAAACCAGTCGTCTGCGCTTTCCCACGTCTCCTGCAGGATTTCGCTGATGCGATCTTTATCTTCTTTCGCAGCACCAATGACGGAGAGGTTGTTCGCCGCGGCGTAACGCACCGTTACGGCACCCGCGTTGTCGGGAAAGGTGTTGTTAATACGGCGGGATAATTCGCCTGCCAGTGCATCAAGCGCGCCGGCAGGTAGAACAGTTGTTTTGGCTATGGTGACTTCAATACGCATAAATGCCCCCTGTGTAATATACTGTTTATTTATACAGGTATATTGTCGGTTTGACAACAAGGGGCATTGATTTTTTAACGTTTTACCGTCCAGTTAACGGTTTCGCCCGCCAGGAATGGGATCAGCGTGTCATCCGTCAGCGCAATGGACTCCTCAACGTGGCTCGCTTTACGCTCCAGTTCGATGAAGGTGTCGTTGACCGGCAGGCCGTAGAAGCGCGGGCCGTTAAGGGAGCAGAACGCTTCAAAATGTTCGAGCGCGTTCATCTCTTCAAAGACGGTCGCGTAGCTGGCCAGTGCCGTTGGGGCGTTGAAGCAGCCTGCACAGCCGCAGCTCGCCTCTTTGCGGTGGCGGGCGTGAGGTGCGGAATCGGTGCCGAGGAACGCGCGGGAGAACCCGCTGGCAACCAGCTCGCGCAGCGCCTGCTGGTGGATGTTGCGCTTGAGAATAGGCAGACAGTACAGGTGAGGACGTACCCCGCCCACCAGCATGTGGTTACGGTTAAACATCAGGTGCTGTGGCGTAATGGTGGCGGCGATAAGATCGTTGCCGTCGCGCACATACTCTGCCGCGTCTTTGGTGGTGATATGCTCAAAGACCACTTTAAGCGCGGGCAGGCGCTGGCGCAGAGGCTCCATCACGGTCTCGATAAAGCGGGCTTCACGGTCGAAGATGTCAATCTCGGCATGCGTGACTTCACCATGGACCAGCAGCGGCATGCCCAGTTTCTGCATACGTTCCAGAACCGGCATGATGGCATCAATGCTGGTGACGCCGTGGCTGGAGTTGGTGGTGGCATTTGCCGGGTAGAGTTTCGCCGCCGTAAATACGCCTTCGTTAAACCCGCGCTCCACTTCGTTCGGATCCAGCGAGTCGGTAAGATAGCAGGTCATCAGCGGGGTAAAATCGTGTCCCGCAGGAACGGCATCCAGGATGCGCTGGCGATAGGCAATCGCGGCATCGACGGTGGTGACTGGTGGAACCAGGTTAGGCATGACAATCGCGCGGCCATAAATTTCGCTGGTATAAGGCACGACGGTTTTCAGCATATCGCCATCACGCAGATGGATATGCCAGTCGTCAGGGCGGCGGATTTTAAGAACCTGGGGTTGTGCAGTCATGGAAGCTCCGGCTTGTCAGGAATCAGTCATAAGGATGGCTGTTTTTGCCGGACACAAATCATAAGCGGAAACGTTTTCGTTTGCACACTTTTCCGTAAAAAAAAGGGCGCCGCAGCGCCCTTCAGGTTAATCGGTGAAAGGAATGATAATTTCTCCCGGTTTCACCTCTATACCTTTTGCATATTTTTTCGCCAGAGCTTCACCCTTGCTTTTGTCTTCGCTTAAGACGTACGCGGGCTGCTGGTTAAAGTAATTTCGCAGCGACTGGTTGAGATAGGGCATCAGGGTTTGCAGAACCGGCGCCATTTTATCCGGAGACACCTGCGCATCGACGACTTCCATCTCCTGCAGGAAAATTGCCCCTTTCTCTTTGTTGAAAACGGGCAGGGCCTTCAGCTTGAGCTTGATGTTGGCCTTCTGATTGCCAAAGAGGGATGACATATCGAGATCCGCATCACCGGCAAGGGTGACTTTGTTTGGCTCTTCACGTCCGATCTGGCTGGTCAGGTTTGTGAGAACGATATGCGCGTCCGCCAGCCCCGGCACGCCAATATCTTTAGAGAAATTGTTATGTTTTTCCAGCGCCTGATTAATTTCCTGTTCACTGACGGTATATTGTGTGAGCTGGTTACAGCCAACCAGCAGGCCGCTGACAACTAATGCCGCGGCAAAGACAATTTTCTTCATAGTGTTCCTCAACGAAAAATCGGCGCTTCTGTCCTGTTACGCCAGTATGTCAGTGTGAATTGGCAGAAACCAGCAGAAAAAACTGAGAAGTGGGGCGGGAGGGGGCCCGTTGGAGCGGATGAATCCCACTCGATTTGTTACCAGAAGCATTAACACAGCCTTCAGATTAGTATAAAGATTACAGCGATGCCCTGGTTCGGCTGTAAATCGCCGAGGCGTTTCCGAAAGGCCGGGTCGAGGCGCAGGGATGCGCCGAGAGGGCGTGGCCTGCAGGGATGCAGGCTC
>NZ_JUMS01000099.1:0-92168 GCF_001059415.1 Enterobacter sp. 940_PEND | reverse complement strand
TCGGGCTCATAACCCGAAGGTCGTCGGTTCAAATCCGGCCCCCGCAACCACTTTCCCATAAAGTTCTTTTTCAAATATACTGTGAAGACTTAGAGCCTTCGTAGCTGGATTTGAAAAAATTCTTTTGGAAAGTGCTCCAGGCCACAGTTGTGGCTATAGGGTTCAGTTATCTAAAGCCCCGATTTATCGGGGTTTTTTGTTATCTGACTACAGAATAACTGGGCTTTACGCCCTTTTTTTATGTCTTGGGGGTGGGCTTGTCCACATTAGAGCAAAAATTAACAGAGATGATTACTGCACCGGTCGAAGCACTGGGCTACGAACTGGTCGGCATCGAATTCGTTCGCGGCCGTACATCGACGCTGCGCATCTATATTGATAGTGAAGATGGCATCAATGTTGATGATTGTGCTGATGTCAGCCACCAGGTGAGTGCGGTTCTTGATGTTGAAGACCCGATTACCGTTGCGTACAACCTGGAAGTTTCCTCACCTGGCCTCGATCGCCCGATGTTCACGGCCGAGCATTATGTGCGCTTTACCGGTGAAGAAGTGGCTCTCGTTCTGCGTATGGCCGTACAGAACCGCCGTAAATGGCAGGGAATTATCAAAGCCGTTGATGGTGAAATGATCACGGTGACAGTCGAAGGCAAAGATGAAGTGTTCGCGCTGAGTAATATCCAGAAGGCGAACCTGGTTCCCCACTTTTAACAGTCTGGATTGAGGTGAAAAGCCCGCGATGAACAAAGAAATTTTGGCTGTTGTTGAAGCCGTCTCCAACGAGAAATCACTGCCGCGTGAGAAGATTTTCGAAGCGCTGGAAAGTGCACTGGCTACAGCAACCAAGAAAAAATACGAACAAGAGATCGATGTTCGCGTAGAAATCGATCGTAAAAGCGGTGACTTCGATACATTCCGTCGTTGGGTAATCGTTGAAGAAGTGACCCAGCCGACCAAAGAGATCACGCTGGAAGCCGCCCGTTTTGAAGACGAAAGTCTGAACGTGGGTGACTACGTTGAAGATCAGATCGAATCTGTGACCTTCGACCGTATCACCACGCAGACCGCTAAACAGGTTATCGTGCAGAAAGTGCGCGAAGCCGAGCGCGCGCTGGTTGTCGATCAGTTCCGCGATCAGGAAGGCGAAATCATTACCGGCGTGGTGAAGAAAGTGAACCGCGACAACATCTCCCTCGAGATCAAATCCGAAGGGTTGCCGGGTAACGCTGAAGCCGTGATCCTGCGTGAAGATATGCTGCCGCGTGAAAACTTCCGCCCGGGCGACCGTATTCGCGGCGTTCTGTACGCGGTACGCCCTGAAGCGCGTGGTGCACAGCTCTTCGTGACCCGTTCTAAACCAGAAATGCTGGTAGAACTGTTCCGTATCGAAGTGCCGGAAATCGGTGAAGAAGTTATCGAAATTAAAGCGGCGGCTCGCGATCCGGGCTCCCGTGCGAAAATTGCGGTGAAAACCAACGACAAGCGTATCGACCCGGTCGGTGCTTGCGTCGGTATGCGCGGTGCGCGCGTTCAGGCAGTTTCTACTGAGCTGGGCGGCGAACGTATTGATATCGTTCTGTGGGATGACAACCCGGCGCAGTTCGTGATCAACGCAATGGCTCCAGCTGATGTGGCGTCTATCGTTGTTGACGAAGACAAACACACCATGGATATCGCTGTTGAAGCGGGCAACCTGGCGCAGGCAATCGGCCGTAACGGTCAGAACGTACGCCTGGCGTCACAGCTGAGCGGCTGGGAACTCAACGTAATGACCGTTGATGACCTGCAGGCTAAGCATCAGGCTGAAGCCCATGCGGCGATCGATACCTTCACTAAATACCTGGATATTGACGAAGACTTCGCCACTGTTCTGGTTGAAGAAGGATTCTCTACGCTGGAAGAACTGGCCTATGTGCCAATGAAAGAGCTGCTGGAAATTGACGGTCTGGATGAACCAACCGTTGAAGCCCTGCGTGAACGCGCTAAAAACGCACTGACCACCCTGGCACTGGCTCAGGAAGAAAGCCTTGGCGATAAGAAGCCGGCTGATGACCTGCTGAATCTGGAAGGTCTTGATCGTGCGATTGCGTTCAAGCTGGCTGCCCGTGGTGTTTGTACGCTGGAAGATCTCGCTGAGCAAGGCGTTGATGACCTGGCTGATATCGAAGGTTTAACCGACGAGAAAGCCGGCGAGCTCATCATGGCCGCACGTAATATTTGCTGGTTCGGCGACGAAGCGTAATAAACTGTAGCAGGAAGGAACAGCATGACTGATGTAACTGTAAAATCGCTGGCTGCTGAGATTCAGACCTCCGTGGACCGCCTGGTACAGCAATTTGCTGATGCAGGGATCCCGAAGTCCGCTGATGACTCGGTGACCGCGCAAGAAAAACAAACCTTGTTAACGCACCTGAACCGTGAACACGGTTCTACGCCTGACAAGTTAACGCTGCAGCGCAAAACGCGCAGCACGTTAAACATCCCTGGTACCGGTGGCAAAAGCAAATCGGTACAAATTGAAGTCCGCAAGACGCGCACCTTTGTAAAACGTGATCCGCAAGAGGCAGAACGCCTTGCCGCGGAAGAGCAGGCACAGCGTGAAGCGGAAGAACAAGCTCAGCGTGAGGCGGAAGCAGCCGCCAAACGTGAAGCAGAATTAAAAGCTGAACGTGAGGCCGCAGAAAAAGCGAAACGCGACGCAAGTGATAAAGTGAAGCGTGACGCTGCGGAAAAAGACAAAGTGAGCAATCAACAGACAGACGAAATGACCAAAACCGCCCAGGCTGAAAAAGCCCGCCGTGAAAATGAAGCTGCCGAGCTGAAGCGTAAAGCGGAAGAAGAAGCCCGCCGTAAGCTGGAAGAAGAAGCTCGCCGCGTCGCCGAAGAAGCGCGCCGCATGGCAGAAGAAAACGAGAAGAATGGTGTGAATACCGTTGAGCCGACTGAAGACACCAGCGACTATCACGTGACCACTTCTCAGCATGCGCGTCAGGCTGAAGATGATAACGACCGTGAAGTAGAAGGCGGCCGTGGCCGTGGTCGTAATGCAAAAGCAGCGCGTCCGGCGAAAAAAGGCAACAAGCACGCTGAATCCAAAGCTGACCGTGAAGAAGCACGCGCTGCTGTTCGCGGCGGTAAAGGCGGCAAGCGTAAAGGTTCCGCGCTGCAGCAGGGCTTCCAGAAGCCGGCTCAGGCAGTTAACCGTGACGTCGTGATTGGCGAAACCATTACCGTTGGCGAACTGGCGAACAAGATGGCGGTTAAAGGCTCTCAGGTCATCAAAGCAATGATGAAGCTGGGTGCCATGGCGACCATCAACCAGGTCATCGATCAGGAAACCGCACAGCTGGTTGCTGAAGAGATGGGCCACAAAGTTATCCTGCGTCGTGAAAACGAGCTGGAAGAAGCAGTAATGAGCGACCGTGATACTGGTGCTGCGGCTGAACCGCGCGCACCGGTTGTGACCATCATGGGTCACGTTGACCACGGTAAAACCTCTCTGCTTGACTACATTCGTTCTACCAAGGTTGCCTCTGGCGAAGCGGGTGGTATTACCCAGCACATCGGTGCTTACCACGTAGAAACTGACAACGGTATGATCACCTTCCTGGATACTCCGGGCCACGCCGCGTTTACCTCAATGCGTGCTCGTGGTGCTCAGGCGACGGATATCGTTGTTCTGGTTGTTGCTGCAGACGACGGCGTCATGCCGCAGACCATCGAAGCTATCCAGCACGCGAAAGCAGCAGGTGTGCCGGTTGTGGTTGCAGTGAACAAGATCGATAAGCCAGAAGCGGATCCCGATCGTGTTAAAAACGAACTTTCCCAGTACGGTATTCTGCCGGAAGAGTGGGGCGGCGAAAGCCAGTTCGTACACGTGTCTGCGAAAGCGGGTACCGGTATCGACGAACTGCTGGACGCGATCCTGCTGCAGGCCGAAGTTCTGGAGCTGAAAGCCATCCGTAACGGTATGGCGAGCGGTGCGGTTATCGAATCCTTCCTGGATAAAGGACGTGGCCCGGTTGCTACCGTTCTGGTTCGCGAAGGTACGCTGCATAAAGGCGATATCGTTCTGTGCGGTTTCGAATACGGTCGCGTTCGTGCGATGCGTAACGAACTGGGTCAGGAAGTGCTGGAAGCAGGTCCGTCCATTCCAGTGGAAATCCTGGGTCTGTCCGGTGTTCCGGCTGCCGGTGACGAAGTGACCGTGGTGCGTGACGAGAAGAAAGCGCGTGAAGTGGCACTGTATCGTCAGGGTAAATTCCGTGAAGTTAAACTGGCTCGTCAGCAGAAATCTAAACTCGAGAACATGTTTGCCAACATGACCGATGGCGAAGTTCACGAAGTGAACATCGTTCTGAAAGCCGACGTTCAGGGTTCTGTGGAAGCGATCTCCGACTCCTTGCTGAAACTGTCTACCGACGAAGTGAAAGTGAAGATCATCGGTTCTGGCGTAGGTGGTATCACCGAAACCGACGCGACCCTGGCTGCTGCCTCCAACGCTATCCTGGTTGGCTTCAACGTTCGTGCGGATGCATCCGCGCGTAAAGTGATTGAAGCTGAAAGCCTGGATCTGCGCTACTACTCCGTCATCTATAACCTGATCGACGAAGTGAAAGCAGCCATGAGCGGCATGCTGTCTCCTGAGCTGAAACAGCAGATCATCGGTCTGGCTGAAGTACGTGACGTGTTCAAATCACCGAAATTCGGTGCGATCGCGGGCTGTATGGTTACCGAAGGTAACATCAAGCGTCACAACCCAATCCGCGTACTGCGTGACAACGTGGTTATCTACGAAGGCGAGCTGGAATCCCTGCGCCGCTTCAAAGATGACGTTAACGAAGTCCGTAACGGCATGGAATGTGGTATCGGCGTGAAGAACTACAACGACGTTCGCGTTGGCGATATGATCGAAGTGTTCGAGATCATCGAAATTCAGCGTACCATCGCTTAATCTTCGTCGGCTTTTGGGCCGCCACTGCGTTGGCTGCGCTCGTTCACCCCGGTCACATAGTTATCTATGCTCCCGGGGATTCACGAGCTTGCCGCCTTGTTGCAACCCAAAATCCTTAGAAGATTAACTAGCGTAGGCCGGGTAAGCGAAGCGCCACCCGGCAATAATTTTAAAAGGGGCTTTTAGCCCCTTTTTTGTCTGGAGAATTTATTATGGCGAAAGAATTTGGTCGCCCTCAGCGCGTAGCGCAGGAAATGCAGAAAGAGATCGCACTCATTCTGCAACGTGAAATTAAAGACCCGCGCGTCGGCATGATGACTACCGTTTCCGGTGTCGAAATGTCCCGCGATTTGGCCTATGCAAAAGTGTTCGTCACCTTCCTGAACGATCAGGACGAAGCGGCAGTGAAAAACGGCATTAAAGCGTTGCAGGAAGCCTCTGGTTTCATCCGCTCCCTGCTTGGCAAAGCGATGCGCCTGCGTATCGTGCCTGAGCTGACCTTCTTCTACGACAACTCGCTGGTCGAAGGTATGCGTATGTCCAACCTGGTGACCAGCGTGGTTAAACATGACGACGAGCGTCGTGTTAACCCGGCGGACGACAGCAAGGAGGACTAATGAGTCGTCCTCGTCGTCGCGGTCGCGACGTGCATGGTGTGCTGCTGCTGGATAAACCCCAGGGCGCTTCCAGCAACGACGTGCTGCAGAAAGTTAAGCGTATTTATAACGCCAACCGTGCGGGCCACACCGGCGCGCTCGATCCGCTGGCAACCGGCATGCTGCCGGTCTGCCTGGGAGAGGCGACAAAGTTTTCCCAGTACCTGCTCGACTCCGATAAGCGCTACCGCGTTATCGCTAAACTGGGCCAGCGCACGGATACCTCCGACGCGGATGGCCAGGTGGTGGAAGAGCGTCCGGTGACGTTCAGCGCGGAACAGCTTGATGCTGCGCTGGAGAGCTTCCGTGGAGACACGATGCAGGTGCCGTCGATGTATTCGGCGCTGAAATATCAGGGCAAGAAGCTCTACGAATATGCGCGCCAGGGCATTGATGTCCCGCGTGAAGCCCGTCCGATAACCGTGTATGAGCTGCTGTTTATTCGCCACGAAGGCGATGAGCTGGAGCTGGAAGTACACTGTTCGAAAGGGACCTATATTCGCACCATCATTGACGACCTCGGTGAAAAGCTGGGCTGCGGTGCGCATGTGATTTACCTGCGCCGTCTGGCGGTAAGCAAGTACCCGGTGGAGCGGATGGTGACCCTGGAACATCTGCGCGAGCTGGTAGAACAGGCGGAAGCGCAGGGGATCGCGCCGGCAGATTTGCTGGATCCCTTGCTGATGCCGATGGACAGTCCGGCAGCGGACTTCCCGGTTGTTAATCTTCCTTTAACATCGTCCGTTTACTTTAAGAACGGCAACCCGGTTCGTACGGCGGAAGCGCCGCTGGAAGGACTGGTACGCGTGACCGAAGGTGACGAAGGGAAATTCATCGGTATGGGAGAAATGGATGGCGAAGGGCGCATTGCGCCGCGTCGTCTGGTCGTCGAATATCCGGTCGACGCGTGACGGTGATAACGGCTCACCTTGCGATAAGCAGGGGAGACGAGTAGAATATCGCCGCTTAACGCCTGGTAAATTGTTTAACAATCTGCGGGGCGTACATGGGATTGCTGAATTAGAGATCGGCATCCTTACATTCTTTATACTTTGGAGTTTGAAAATGTCTCTAAGCGTTGAAGCTAAAGCTAAAATCGTTTCTGAGTTTGGTCGTGGTACTAACGACAGCGGTTCTACCGAAGTTCAGGTTGCACTGCTGACTGCACAGATTAACCACCTGCAGGGTCACTTTGCAGAGCACAAAAAAGATCACCACAGCCGTCGTGGTCTGCTGCGTATGGTTTCTCAGCGTCGTAAACTGCTCGACTACCTGAAACGTAAAGATGTTGCACGCTACACCGCGCTGATCGAGCGTCTGGGTCTGCGTCGCTAATTCTTGCGAGTTTCAGAAAAGGGGGCCTGATGGCCCCTTTTTTCAACCAGACGGCAGCAATTCACTGGAAACTATTGTATTGTTGCTATAAATGATCTTCATTGCAGAGGTTCGCGCGGCTAATGAGAGGCTTCACCCATGGGGGTGTTGGTTGTCATTAGTCGCGAGGATGCGAAGAAGGTCGGGTTAAATCGACAGCACACCGGTGGTGTGCTGTCAAACATTTAAGAAAGGACAGAACTTTGCTGAATCCGATCGTTCGTAAATTCCAGTATGGTCAACATACCGTCACGCTGGAAACCGGCATGATGGCACGTCAGGCTACTGCTGCCGTTATGGTAAGCATGGATGACACTGCGGTATTCGTTACCGTTGTTGGCCAGAAAAAAGCTAAACCAGGTCAGGACTTCTTCCCGCTGACCGTTAACTACCAGGAGCGTACCTACGCTGCCGGTAAAATCCCGGGTGGTTTCTTCCGTCGTGAAGGCCGTCCAAGCGAAGGCGAAACGCTGATTGCGCGTCTGATTGACCGCCCGGTTCGTCCGCTGTTCCCGGAAGGCTTCGTTAACGAAGTACAGGTTATCGCGACCGTTGTTTCCGTTAACCCACAGGTTAACCCGGACATCGTTGCCATGATCGGCGCATCCGCTGCCCTGTCACTGTCTGGTATTCCATTCAATGGCCCAATCGGTGCCGCGCGCGTTGGCTACATCAATGACCAGTACGTGCTGAACCCAACTCAGGAAGAGCTGAAAGAAAGTAAGCTGGACCTGGTGGTTGCGGGTACCGAAGCCGCTGTGCTGATGGTTGAATCCGAAGCTGAACTGCTGAGCGAAGACCAGATGCTGGGCGCTGTGGTATTTGGCCACGACCAGCAGCAGATCGTTATCCAGAACATCAACGACCTGGTGAAAGAAGCCGGTAAACCTCGTTGGGACTGGCAGCCTGAAGCAGCAAACGACGCGCTGAACGCACGCGTAGCAGCCCTGGCAGAATCTCGTCTGAGCGATGCATACCGCATCACTGACAAACAGGAGCGTTACGCTCAGGTTGACGTGATCAAGTCTGAGACTATCGCGACGCTGGTTGCTGAAGACGAAGCGCTGGATGCTAACGAACTGAGCGACATCCTGCACGCTATCGAGAAAAATGTTGTTCGTAGCCGTGTACTGGCAGGCGAGCCGCGTATCGATGGCCGCGAAAAAGACATGATCCGTGGTCTGGATGTGCGTACGGGCGTTCTGCCACGTACTCACGGTTCCGCGCTGTTCACCCGTGGCGAAACGCAGGCGCTGGTTACCGCGACCCTGGGTACTGCACGTGACGCACAGATCATCGACGAACTGATGGGCGAGCGCACTGACAGCTTCCTGTTCCACTACAACTTCCCTCCGTACTCCGTAGGCGAAACCGGTATGGTTGGCTCGCCGAAGCGTCGTGAAATTGGTCACGGTCGTCTGGCGAAGCGCGGCGTGCTGGCAGTAATGCCAGAAGCTGACAAGTTCCCGTACACCGTTCGTGTGGTTTCTGAAATCACCGAATCCAACGGTTCTTCTTCCATGGCTTCCGTGTGTGGTGCTTCTCTGGCGCTGATGGATGCAGGCGTGCCAATCAAAGCCGCCGTTGCGGGTATCGCAATGGGCCTGGTGAAAGAAGGCGACAACTTCGTTGTTCTGTCTGACATTCTGGGTGACGAAGACCACCTGGGTGATATGGACTTCAAAGTAGCGGGTTCCCGCGAAGGTATCTCTGCGCTGCAGATGGATATCAAAATTGAAGGTATCACCAAAGAGATCATGCAGGTTGCTCTGAACCAGGCTAAAGGTGCTCGTCTGCACATCCTGGGCGTGATGGAACAGGCGATTAACGCGCCGCGTGGCGACATTTCTCAGTTCGCTCCACGTATCCACACCATCAAGATCAACCCAGATAAGATCAAAGATGTTATCGGTAAGGGCGGTTCCGTAATCCGTGCGCTGACCGAAGAGACTGGCACCACGATCGAAATCGAAGATGACGGTACTGTGAAGATCGCAGCAACCGACGGCGAGAAAGCGAAATTCGCGATCCGTCGCATCGAAGAAATCACGGCAGAGATCGAAGTGGGCCGCGTCTACGCAGGTAAAGTGACCCGTATCGTTGACTTTGGCGCGTTCGTTGCCATCGGTGGCGGTAAAGAAGGTCTGGTTCACATCTCTCAGATCGCTGACAAGCGCGTTGAGAAAGTGACCGATTACCTGCAGATGGGTCAGGAAGTACCGGTGAAAGTTCTGGAAGTTGATCGCCAGGGCCGTATCCGTCTGAGCATTAAAGAAGCAACCGAGCAGTCTCAGCCAGCTGCTGCGCCAGAAGCACAGGCAGCAGAACAGCAAGGCGAGTAAGTTGCCATTTGCCCTCCGCTTTGCGGAGGGCCTATTATCAGGCAGGACGCCTTGTTAAGCCGCCGGGGGACAGGACGTTCATCCAATAGTTGTCTTCGGGAGTGGGAAATGAAGCCTTTTTTGCGCTGGTGTTTCGTTGCGACAGCTTTAACGCTGGCAGGATGCAGCAACTCTGCCTGGCGTAAGAGCGAAGTCCTCGCAGTGCCATTGCAACCGACTTTGCAGCAGGAAGTGATTCTGGCACGCATGGAACAAATACTTGCCAGTCGGGCTTTAACCGATGAAGAACGCGCACAGCTTTTATATGAGCGCGGAGTGTTGTATGATAGTCTCGGTCTGAGGGCATTGGCGCGAAATGATTTTTCACAAGCGCTGGCTATCCGACCTGATATGCCTGAAGTATTCAATTACTTAGGCATTTATTTAACGCAGGCAGGCAATTTTGATGCTGCCTATGAAGCGTTTGATTCTGTACTTGAGCTTGATCCAACTTACAACTACGCGCACTTGAATCGCGGTATCGCATTGTATTACGGCGGTCGTGATAAGTTAGCGCAAGATGATCTGCTGGCGTTTTATCAAGACGATCCTAATGATCCTTTCCGCAGCCTGTGGCTTTACATCGTTGAGCGGAAGCTCGATGAGAAGCAGGCAAAAGAAGCACTGAAACAGCGCTTCGATAAATCGGACAAGGAACAGTGGGGATGGAACATTGTCGAGTTCTACCTGGGCAACATTAGCGAAGCAACGCTGATGGAACGCCTCAAGGCGGACGCAACGGATAACACCTCGCTCGCTGAGCATCTCAGTGAAACCAACTTCTATTTAGGTAAGTACTACCTAAGTCTGGGGGATATGGACAGCGCTACGGCACTGTTCAAATTAGCGGTTGCTAACAACGTACACAACTTCGTTGAGCACCGTTATGCATTGTTGGAATTATCGCTCTTGGGCCAGGAGCATGACGACCTGGCAGAATCGGACCAGCAATAGCTGACGACATAAACATCAGCCCGTAATCTTTTGATTGCCATCACCTTAACTGGTGAGGGCGTTGTTGTTCGTCAATACACCTACTTTGAGCCGGTTCACACTTTTCAATGAAAATTGCTAATCATTTTCACGATGAGCTAAGTAGACTGGCCGCCATTAATATCGAGGCACTTGTACTACATGGCTGAATTCGAAACCACTTTTGCAGATCTGGGCCTGAAGGCTCCTATCCTTGAAGCCCTTAACGATCTGGGTTACGAAAAACCATCTCCGATCCAGGCTGAGTGTATCCCACACCTGCTTTCTGGTCGTGACGTGCTGGGCATGGCCCAGACTGGTAGCGGTAAAACTGCAGCATTCTCGCTGCCGCTGCTGAACAACATTGATCCGGACCTGCGTGCACCGCAGATCCTCGTCCTGGCTCCAACCCGTGAACTGGCTGTTCAGGTTGCAGAAGCAATGACGGAATTCTCTAAACATATGCGCGGCGTAAACGTGGTAGCCCTGTACGGCGGCCAGCGTTATGACGTGCAGTTACGCGCCCTGCGCCAGGGCCCACAGATTGTTGTCGGTACGCCGGGCCGTCTGCTGGATCACCTGAAGCGCGGTACTCTGGACCTCTCTAAACTGAGCGGCCTGGTACTGGATGAAGCAGATGAAATGCTGCGTATGGGCTTCATCGAAGACGTCGAAACCATCATGGCGCAGATCCCGGACGGTCATCAGACCGCGCTGTTCTCTGCCACCATGCCTGAAGCGATTCGTCGTATCACCAAGCGCTTCATGAAAGATCCTCAGGAAGTGCGTATTCAGTCCAGCGTAACCACTCGCCCGGACATCAGCCAGAGCTACTGGTCTGTGTACGGCATGCGCAAAAACGAAGCGCTGGTACGTTTCCTGGAAGCAGAAGATTTTGATGCGGCGATTATCTTCGTTCGTACCAAAAACGCGACCCTGGAAGTGGCTGAAGCCCTGGAGCGTAGCGGCTACAACAGCGCAGCGCTGAACGGCGACATGAACCAGGCCCTGCGTGAGCAGACTCTGGAGCGTCTGAAAGACGGTCGTCTGGATATCCTGATTGCAACCGACGTGGCAGCACGTGGTCTGGACGTTGAGCGTATCAGCCTGGTTGTTAACTACGACATCCCGATGGATTCCGAGTCTTACGTTCACCGTATCGGCCGTACCGGTCGTGCGGGTCGTGCTGGCCGCGCGCTGCTGTTCGTTGAGAACCGCGAGCGTCGTCTGCTGCGTAACATTGAACGCACCATGAAGCTGACCATTCCAGAAGCTGACCTGCCAAACGCAGAGCTGCTGGGCAAACGCCGTCTGGAAAAATTCGCCGCGAAAGTACAGCAGCAGCTGGAAAGCAGCGATCTGGACCAGTACCGTGCGCTGCTGTCGCAGATTCAGCCTGTTGCTGAAGGCGAAGAGCTGGACATGGAAACCCTGGCCGCAGCACTGCTGAAAATGGCTCAGGGCGAACGTAGCCTGATCGTGCCACCAGATGCGCCGATGCGTCCTAAGCGTGAATTCCGTGACCGTGACGATCGCTTCGAACGTCGTGGCGACCGTAATGACCGTGGCCCACGCGGTGACCGTCCAGAGCGTGGTGGTGAAGACCGTCCACGTCGTGAACGTCGTGACGCGGGTGACATGGAACTGTACCGCATTGAAGTGGGCCGTGATGATGGCGTTGAAGTTCGTCACATCGTTGGCGCGATCGCTAACGAAGGCGACATCAGCAGCCGTTACATCGGTAACATCAAGCTGTTCGCATCTCACTCCACCATCGAGCTGCCAAAAGGCATGCCGGGCGAAGTGCTGCAGCACTTTACGCGTACCCGCATCCTGAACAAGCCGATGAACATGCAGCTGATGGGTGATGCACAGCCACGCCCTGACCGCGGTGGTGAACGTCGTGGCGGTGGTCGCAGCTTCGGTGGCGAGCGTCGTGAGGGCGGCCGCAGCGAAGGTCGCGGTGGTGAAGGTCGTCGTTTCTCCGGCGAGCGTCGCGAAAACCGTGGCCCACGTCGTGAAGAAGGCACCAGCCGCCGTCGTTTCGGTGACGCGTAAGCCTTTCGCTTCTGACGTAAAGTAAAATATACAGCCCCGATATACGCTATCGGGGCTTTTTTTATTCCCTTTGTACTCTTGTACTGGTACAGTGCGTCACATTAAAATGCAGAACCGCATGATTGACTGGAGAAAAGGCTGTATGGCGACACTAACCACCACCCAAACGTCACCCTCGCTGCTTGGCGGCGTGGTGATCATTGGCGGTACCATCATTGGTGCTGGGATGTTCTCACTGCCAGTGGTCATGTCCGGTGCGTGGTTCTTCTGGTCGCTGGCGGCGCTGGTGTTCACCTGGTTCTGCATGCTCCATTCCGGGCTGATGATCCTTGAGGCAAACCTGAACTACCGCATTGGCTCCAGCTTCGACACCATCACCAAAGATCTGCTGGGTAAAGGCTGGAACCTGGTGAACGGGCTGTCCATCGCGTTTGTGCTCTATATCCTGACCTACGCGTATATTTCGGCGAGCGGCTCGATTCTGCATCACACCTTCTCGGAGATGTCGCTGAACGTTCCGGCGCGTCTGGCTGGGTTGTGCTTTGCGCTGGCTGTGGCGTTTATCGTCTGGATGAGTACCAAAGCGGTGAGCCGCATGACGGCGATTGTATTAGGCGCTAAGGTCATCACCTTCTTCCTGACCTTCGGCAGCCTTCTGGGGCACGTGACGCCCGCCACGCTGTTTAACGTTGCCGAAGTGAACACCTCCTACACGCCGTACCTGCTGATGACGCTGCCGTTCTGTCTGGCGTCGTTCGGTTACCACGGTAACGTGCCGAGCCTGATGAAGTACTACGGCAAAGATCCCCGCACCATTGTGAAGTGTCTGGTCTACGGCACGCTGCTGGCGCTGGGTCTGTATGTTATTTGGCTGCTGGGGACGATGGGCAACATCCCGCGTCCGGAATTTATCGGCATTGCCCAGAAGGGCGGTAACATCGACGTGCTGGTGCAGGCGCTGAGCGGCGTGCTGAACAGCCGCAGCCTGGATCTGCTGCTGGTTATCTTCTCTAACTTTGCGGTGGCGAGTTCTTTCCTGGGCGTGACGCTGGGCCTGTTTGACTATCTGGCGGATCTGTTCGGCTTTGATGATTCTGCGATGGGGCGTTTAAAAACCGCGGTGCTGACCTTCCTGCCGCCGATTGTGGGCGGCCTGCTGTGGCCGAACGGCTTCCTGTATGCCATCGGTTATGCAGGGCTGGCGGCAACTATCTGGGCGGCGATTGTGCCGGCGCTGTTGGCGCGCAAATCACGTAAACGCTTCGGCAGCCCAAAATTCCGCGTCTGGGGCGGTAAGCCGATGATTGCGCTGATTCTGGTATTCGGCGTTGGTAACGCACTGGTACACGTGCTGTCGAGTTTTAACCTGTTGCCCGTTTATCAGTAAAACGAGGGGTTGACCCCCTCACCCCGGCCCTCTCCCATAGGGAGAGGGAGAAAAGCAAAAAACTACCCCACCAACTCCTCTTTCACCTGCATCGCCAGTTCAAACGAATGCAAACGCGCCTGGTGATCGAAAATCTGGCCGTTAACCATAATCTCATCCGCCTGCGTTTCGCGCAGCACCGCGTCCAGCCCGTGACGCACTTTCGCCTTATCGCCAACCAGCGACATGCTCAGGGCCTGCTGCACGCCATACTGCTCGGAGGCGGACCACAGCTGATGCATATTCTCCACCGGCGGCGGAAGCTGCCCCGTCTCACCGCGACGCAGCTTCACAAAAGCCTGCTGCATTGAGGTAAACAGGAATTCCGCGTCGCGATTGCTGTCGGCCGCAACGATGTTGATACACACCATTGCGTACGGCTTCTCAAGACGCTCGGACGGTTTGAAGTTCGTGCGGTAGAGATGCAGCGCCTGATGCAGCATATCCGGGGCAAAGTGGGAGGCAAACGCAAACGGCAGCCCAAGCTGCGCGGCGAGCTGTGCGCTGTAGAGGCTTGATCCCAACAGCCACACCGGGATCTTCTCACCGTAGCCCGGCACCGGGCGCACGTGCGGGTTCGGATCGCGCGCGTCGAACCAGTTCACCAGCTCGGCCACATCGCGCGGGAAGTTGTCGATATCGCCGCTCATATGGCGACGCAGGGCGCGCATGGTTGGCTGATCGCTGCCCGGCGCACGACCAAGACCCAAATCAATACGCCCCGGATAGAGGGTATTCAGGGTGCCAAACTGCTCGGCAATCACCAGCGGGGCGTGGTTCGGCAGCATCACGCCGCCGGAGCCCAGGTGTAGCGTGGTGGTGTTTGCCGCCAGATAACCGATCAAAACCGAGGTCGCGGCGCTGGCTATGCCAACCATATTGTGGTGCTCGGCCAGCCAGTAGCGGTGATAGCCACGCTTTTCGGCCAGCAGAGCCAGATCCAGAGAGTGCGAAAAGGCTTCTCTTGCCGAGGAGCCCTGAGGGATCGGCGCCAGATCCAGCACAGAAAACGGAATGGTTTTGTCAGTCATAACAGCTCACTTTGTCGACGGTCAATCTTTAATACTGCATTAAATAATGATAACCGTTGTTAACAAAGTGAGCCTTTTTTACGCCTGAAGTTCCAGCCCGGCGAGACGTCTCCAGTAGCCGTTGCAGTCGCTGTTTGCCGTCAGCGGCAGCGGAGCGGCGCCGTTTTCATTGGCGCGGAAGGCGTCCAGCATCGCGAACACGCCGGTATCCAGCGGTGACAGACGCACCATGTCCACCAGCCCGTCCATCGACGCCAGCTCGTTGCCGAGGTTATAGACATAGCCGCTCATGGTCTGAATACCGTTGAGGACAAATACCTGCTGATTCTCCTGCGACAGCATGCTGCGTCCGTTCGGGTACTTGATGCAGCAGGTTTCGCATTCGTCTTTCGGGCGGTCTTCCGAGCGCGCGGTGAAGCAGCGGGCGGAGTAGGCCAGCGGCAGATGGCCGTAGCTCAGCACTTCCACTTCAAACTGATTGCGAATGCCCAGCTCGTCGCACTGTTTAAGCAGGTTTGCCAGCCAGTCGCGGGAGAGCTCTACCGGCATGCACCAGCGCGTCATTCCCTGTTTGAGCAGCAGGCGCAGGGTTACGGCGTTGTAGCAGTTTAGGGCATGGCCCGCGACAAACGGCAGCCTGCGTTCAGCGCACATGTTCACCACGCCCAGATCGCTCGCTTCCAGCAGGAACTCGCCGTTTTCAACGTAGCGCTTCAGCTCGCCCAGTTCGGACGACGCCTGCACAAGCGCGAGCGTGGAGAGCACTACCTGCTTGCCGCTTCCGGCCAGGCCTTTCGCCATATCCAGCCAGTCGCCCACTTTTGTGGCGCGGCGCTTGCTGCACACCGCTTCGCCGAGGTAAATCACGTCGGCGCTGCTGGTCGCGGCCTGTTGGTAAAAATCTTCCAGCGTCCCTTTTGGCCAGTAGTAGAGCACCGGTCCTAATGAATATTTCATGATGATCTCACTGCCATTTACGGTGATACGCGCCCAGCGTGGTTTGTGTGCCTTCGGACATCGAACCAAGCGTTTCCATCCAGGCCTGCTGTGGAGCGTAGTTCTGCGGATCCGCCATGCAGCGGTCGATGGCCTGACGCCACACTTTCGCTACCTGGCTCACGTAGGCCGGGCTACGCTGACGTCCTTCGATTTTCACCGAGGCAATATTGGCCGCCAGCAGTTCCGGCAGTAGCTCCAGCGTATTGAGGCTGGTCGGCTCCTCCAGCGCGTGATAGCGCTCGCCGTCGACCAGATAGCGGCCTTTACACAGGGTTGGATAACCGGCGTTTTCACCGTCCTGGTAGCGGTCGATCAGCACCTCATTCAGGCGGGATTCCAGCCCCTGTGGGGTTTGCTGCCAGCGGACAAAGCGGGCAGGAGAGCAGGCCCCGACGGTATTCGGCGATTCACCGGTTAAATAAGAGGAAAGATAGCAACGGCCTTCAGCCATGATGCACAGGCTGCCAAAGGCAAAAACTTCCAGTGGCACTGGCGTGACGCGCGCGAGTTGCTTAACCTGATGAATAGAGAGCACGCGCGGCAGCACCACGCGGGCCACGTCAAAGTGTTGATGATAAAAACGCACCGCCTCTTCGTTGGTGGCAGATGCCTGAACAGAGACGTGGCGCTCAATATGGGGATAGCGTTCTGCCGCATACTCAAGCATGGCGAGGTCGGCCAGGATCAGCGCATCGGCACCCAGCTGTGCCGCCATATCCACCGCGCGCTGCCAGCGGGCGTAGCCGTCAGGATGAGCAAAGGTATTGATGGCGATATGCAGCTTGCGGCGGTGCTGGTGAACGAAGTTAACGGCTTCCTGAAGCTTTTTCTCCGTAAAGTTGAGGCCAGCAAAATGGCGGGCGTTGGTATCATCTTTCAGCCCGATATAGACCGCATCGGCCCCATTTTCGATGGCCGCCTTAAGCGCCGGAAGGTTTCCGGCAGGGCAGAGCAGCTCCATAATTTATCCTGATGTAGTCGATCGCAAAATTGTTAACGAGCTGGGATTTTAATTAACCCATACGCGACAATTTTTGATTTAAGGCAGCTAATGGCGTATTGATGACACCAATAATGAGGTACGGCTGACGACGGTTTGTTGATTTACGCCGCTATGTTGTGCTTCGGATATGGCAAAATAGCAGGACTATAGATATCAGGGAGTAAAGCTCGTGCTGGATAAACTGCGTTCACGTCTCGTACAATTTGGACCATCAATGCTGAGCGTGCCGGTCAAGCTGGCGCCGTTCGCGCTAAAACGCCAGGTGCTGGAGCAGGTCCTGAGCTGGCAGTTCCGCCAGGCGCTGCAGGACGGCGAGCTGGAATTCCTGGAAGGCCGCTGGTTAAGCATTGAGGTGCGTGACATCGGGCTGCGCTGGTTTACCTCCGTTGAGAATGACCAGCTGATCGTACGCGAATCCGCCGACGCGGATGTGAGCTTTAGCGCCAACGCCAGCGATCTGCTGATGATCGCCGCGCGCAAGCAGGATCCGGATACGCTCTTCTTCCAGCGCCGTCTGGTGATTGAAGGCGACACGGAGCTGGGCCTGTACGTGAAGAATTTAATGGATGCCATTGAGCTGGAGCAGATGCCAAAAGCGCTGCGCGTGATGTTAATGCAAATGGCAGATTTCGTTGAGGCCGGGCTGAAAACCCCGCCGGACGGTAAACACACTTCAGTAGGTGAGCCATGCTGATTCGAGTCGAAATTGGGATTGATGCGCCGGGGATCGATGCGTTGTTACGCCGCGCCTTTGCGAGCGATGCCGAAGCCCAACTGGTCCACGACCTTCGCGAGGATGGCCTGATTACGCTGGGGCTGGTTGCCACCGATGACGAAGGTCAGGTGGTGGGCTATGTTGCCTTCAGTCCGGTCATCGTTCAGGGCGAAGAGCTGCAGTGGGTCGGCATGGCGCCGCTGGCGGTAGATGAAAGCTATCGCGGGCAAGGTCTGGCGCGCCAGCTGGTCTATGAAGGGCTGGATTCGCTCAATGAGTTTGGCTATGCAGCCGTTGTCACGCTGGGCGATCCGGCGTTCTATGGCCGTTTAGGCTTTGAGCAGGCCGCGCATTACGATCTGCGCTGTCGCTGGCCGGGTACGGAATCCGCTTTCCAGGTCCACCGTCTGGCGGACGACGCGCTCAACGGCGTCAACGGCCTGGTCGAGTATCACGACCATTTCAATCGCTTTTAATCAGGCTCTCGCGTAGCGCCTCAAAGGAGCCGTCTCCGGTCACGAGGCGCTCTTTCTGGCGCTTCGTCAGCTGCTTGATGCGGTATTCCAGCCTGAGCGCCAGCGATCGGTCGCCGACTGCCGCTGAGAAGGCGAGCTGTAATTCCCCTTTCCCCCGCAGCGCTTTTGCCCCTTTCCCCGTTTGATGTTGTAAAAAACGCCGCGCCACATCGGTGGTGATCCCGGTGTAGAGGGCGTTATCAGCGGTTCGGACAAGATAGAGAAACCAGCACACGGTAAACGGATTCAGTATGTTAAGGTGAACGCACCATAGCATGAGAGGGAACGAAAATGGAAACACTGGCCGCCATTAACCGCTGGCTGGCAAAGCAGCATGTTGTCACCTGGTGCGTCTATGACGAGGGGGAAATGTGGTGCGCAAATGCGTTTTACTACTACGATCCTGAGCGCGTGGCTTTTTATGTCATGAGCGAAGACAAAACGCGGCATGCGCAGATGACCGGCCAGCAGGCAAAGGTGGCGGGGACGGTAAACGGCCAGCCGAAAACGGTCGCGCTGATCCGCGGCGTGCAGTTTAAAGGGGAGATCCGTCGTCTGGATGGTGAAGAGAGCGACGCGCGCCGTAAGCTCTACACGCGCCGCTTTCCCGTTGCCGCTGCGCTAAAAGCCCCGGTGTGGGAAATCCGCCTCGATGAGCTGAAATTTACCGACAACACCCTGGGCTTTGGCAAGAAGCTGCACTGGTTACGCGCCGAGCAGGCGTAGCGCTTCGCGGTTAAACGCCGGGAGATCGTCCGGGGTTCGGCTGGTGATCAGCTGGTCTTTGTCGTTGACCACCTCCTGATCGTAAAACTCGGCCCCCGCATTTTTCAGATCGATAACGATCGGTTTCACGGCGGTAAGCTTACGCCCGCGGACCACGTCTGCGCTGATGAGCAGCTGCGGGCCGTGGCAGATGGCAAAGACCGGTTTGCCGGTAGAGACAAAATCCCGGGTGAAGGTCACGAAGCGCTCGTCCCCGCGCAAGGAATCCGGGGAATGGCCGCCGGGTAACAGCAGGGCGTCAAAATCTGAGGGACTCACGTTATCGATGGTCTCATCGATGGTTACGGTCGCCTCGCCCTTATGGCCTGTCACCGTTTTACCCGCCTCTTTCTCAATGGTGATGACCTCATGTCCCGCCTTGCGGAACGCCTCTGCTGGAGAGGTGAATTCTGAATCTTCAAACTCGTCGGTAATCAAGACTGCGATTTTCTTGCCCATGCTTCCTCCGTTGTTTTGGCTTCAGACTGATTTTTCTCCGCTTGTGGTAAATACTTACCCGTAACAGACTTCTAAGTGTGGTCGACGACGCTGAGTTCGCAAACGGACAATTCTGTAAAGGGGAAAAGATGAGTCAGGTATTGATTACAGGTGCTACCGGGTTAGTGGGCGATCATCTGCTGCGGCTGCTGATTCAGGATCGCCGCGTGAACTATATCGCCGCACCGACGCGTCGACCGCTGGCGGACATATCCGGCGTCTTTAATCCGCACGATCCTCAGCTGACCGACGCGCTGGCGCAGGTGCAGGATCCCATTGATATCGCCTTTTGCTGTCTGGGCACCACGCGGCGGGAGGCGGGCAGCAAAGAGGCATTTATCCACGCCGACTATACGCTGGTGGTGGATACCGCGCTCACGGCGAAAAAGCTGGGGGCCAAACATTTTCTGGTGGTCAGCGCGCTGGGCGCCAGTGCCGGATCGCCTTTCTTCTACAACAAGGTGAAGGGCAAGATGGAGGATGCGCTGATTGCGCAGAAATGGGAGCAGCTGACGATTGTGCGCCCCTCGATGCTGATCGGCCACCGGGACGAACGCCGGTTTAACGAGTCGATATTTGCCCCGCTGTTTCGCATTCTTCCCGGCAACTGGAAATCCATCGAGGCACGGGACGTCGCGCGCGCGATGTTAAAAGAGGGGCTGGCCCCGTCGAAAGCGGGCGTAAACATTATCCCTTCGGCAAAACTGCGTGAAATCGCGCAGGGCGAGGCGTAAACTCCCCCGGCTAATAACCTAATACTCTCCGGGGAATGCTATGACTGGTCAGTCTTCATCTCAGGCGGCAACACCTGTTCAGTGGTGGAAGCCCGCACTCTTCTTTCTCGTGGTCATTGTTGGCCTCTGGTACGTGAAATGGCAGCCGTACTACGGCAAAGCCTTCACCGCCGCCGAAACGCACAGCATCGGTAAATCTATTCTCGCACAGGCTGATTCCAGCCCGCTTCAGGCGGCGTGGGACTACGCCATGGTCTACTTCCTTGCCGTCTGGAAGGCCGCCGTCTTAGGCGTGATCCTGGGGTCACTGATTCAGGTGCTTATCCCGCGCAACTGGCTGGTGAAAACCCTTGGGCAGCCGCGCTTTCAGGGCACGCTGCTGGGGACGATTTTCTCGCTGCCGGGCATGATGTGTTCCTGCTGCGCCGCGCCCGTGGCCGCAGGTATGCGCCGTCAGCGCGTGTCGATGGGCGGCGCGCTGGCGTTCTGGATGGGGAACCCGCTGCTCAACCCGGCAACGCTGGTGTTTATGGGCTTTGTGCTGGGCTGGCATTTTGCGTTCATCCGTCTGGTCGCCGGGCTACTGACCGTACTGGTGGTGGCGACGCTGGTGCAAAAATGGGTGAAGGACACCGCCGCAGAACCCGCAGCCGTTGAGCTGGACGTCAGCGAGCCGCAGGGGGAATTCTTTGTGCGCTGGGGCAGGGCGCTATGGCAGCTTTTCTGGAGCACCATCCCGGTCTATATCCTGGCGGTACTGGTTCTGGGGGCGGCGCGCGTCTGGCTCTTCCCGCATGCGGATGGCGCTATCGACAACACGCTGATGTGGGTCATTGCGATGGCCGTTGCAGGCTGTCTGTTTGTGATCCCAACGGCGGCGGAGATCCCGATTGTTCAGACCATGATGCTGGCCGGTATGGGCACCGCGCCGGCGCTGGCGATGCTGATTACGCTGCCGGCGATCAGCCTGCCGTCGCTTATCATGCTGCGTAAGTCGTTCCCGGCGAAAGCGCTGTGGCTGACCGCAGGGCTGGTGGCGTTGAGCGGGGTGATGGTGGGGAGTATTGCGTTGATGTAAAAAAATCCCGGTGGCGGTGACGCTTACCGGGCCTACAAAAAAATCCCCTCAAGCGAGGGGATTTTTTTTATTTTATGTAAGTAAACGCGGTGGTGACGTGCTTCACGCCGCTCACCCGGCTAGCGATATCGGCCGCCGCTTTCCCTTCACGGTCGGTCACCAGACCCAGCAGGAACACTTCGCCGTTTTCAGTCGTCACTTTCACATTGGAGGATTTCACCTGGTCCGAACCCAGCAGCTGGGAACGCACTTTGGTGGTGATCCAGGTATCGGAAGAGGCGTCACCCAGGCCAATTGGCTTGCCCTGACGCACTTCGTTAAACACCTCTGTGGTACCTTCTACGCCCATCGCAATCTGTTTCGCACGAGAGGCGAGCTCCAGATTCGGCGCCTGGCCTGCCAGCAGCACTTTGCCCTGATAAGCCGTCACGTTGATACGCGCTTCTTTCTTGATTTGTTCGTCTTTCGACAGCGCACTGTTGACGCGCAGCTCCAGCGTACCGTCATCCACCTGCGTCCCCACGGAGCGCGGATCGGTCGCTGCTTTGGTGCCCACTGCAGCGGTGCCCACAACGGCCGCAGCGATACATCCCTGAAGCAGTAACGCAGACATAAGGACTGCGAGGGTCGATAAAGCCTTCATAAGAACTCCTTAATCATCCTGGTGAGGGAAAAGCGTGTTATCGATCAAATCACATAAGCAGTTCACCGTGAGCATATGCATCTCCTGAATACGCGCGCTCCGGTGAGAAGGAATGCGGATTTCCACATCCTGCGGCCCAAGCAGACCCGCCAGCTCACCCCCGTCATAGCCGGTTAAGGCCACGATTGTCATGTCGCGGGTGACGGCGGCTTCAACGGCTTTGACAATGTCCCGGCTATTGCCGCGCGTGGAGATGGCCAGCAGCACATCTCCGGCGTGACCCAGGGCTCGCACCTGCTTTGCATAAATTTCGTCATGCAGACGATCGTTAGCAATCGCCGTTAAGACCACATTATCGGTATTAAGTGCAATGGCGGGTAAACTCGGGCGTTCTGTTTCAAAGCGATTGATCATGCTGGCAGCAAAATGCTGTGCGTTGGCGGCTGACGTGCCGTTGCCACAACAGAGGATTTTGTTGCCATTAAGCAGGGATTGCACCAGCGTCATTGCGGCACGCGAGATAGCATCCGGAAGGGCTTCCGCCGCGGCAATCTGAGTCTGGATGCTTTCTGTGAAGCACACTTTAATTCTTTCGAGCACGTTATCCCTTTTAAATCTTAATTATGCGTCTTCGCCAAAAGCGTTTTTAAGCCATTCGATCTTATTTCCGGTGAAGGCTATCACATCGAACCGGCAATCCACAGTATCAAAGCTCCCATTATGGCGGGCAAGCCACAAGTGGGCAGTCTGTAATAATTTATGTTGTTTGGCGAGCGTCACGCTGGCGGCAGCACCGCCAAAACGGGAGGACTGTCGAAAGCGGACTTCTACAAACACGATGACCTGACCGTCTTTCATGATCAGGTCGATTTCGCCGCCGCGCCCGCGGACGTTAGCAGCGATAAAGCGCAGTCCTTTGCCTTCAAGCCAGCGACGCGCCTTTAACTCCCACGCATCGCCGGTCTCTTTACGGCTTAACTGGCCGGGACGATTTGCCCCTGCTGGTATTTGAGCCATGATAACTTCCTGTTGATCACGCAGTCCTGAGTCGCGGTCAGATCGCCGGTGTTGCCGTTAAGCTCAAAGCCCGGCACCTGACGCATCTGGGTAAAGTGGTTCGCCAGCGCCCAGGCATCGACACCCATCGCATACAGACGCGCCAGTGAATAATCGTTACGTACGGTACTTAGCGCCTGCTGCATCAGCGCCGGGTTGCTGCCTGCCAGCATCGGGATTTCGCTGTACTGCAGACCGTCCATTTCCAGACGGAAATCCGGGCCTGCGGTGCCCTGCGCGCTGCGCGAGCTGGCGTAGAGCGTTGCGCCGCTCTGGCTGCCGTTACGCATCGCGATCATCGGTTTGATAAAGGCGATCTCCTGCGGCGTGGCAACGATATAGGCCGCATCTACTTTACCGCCACCGCTAATCTGCGCATCGGTAGGTGGGGCAGGGATCGTCAGGCCGCCAATCGTCACGCTCTGCTGCTGCGGCAGGCTTGCGGTGACCGGGCTACCGTTAAGCGCGATACCCGCCCCGCCGTTGACGCCCGCGCGCAGTTCAGAGACGGAACCGAATTTCTGCTGCAGCACCACGCCGCCGCCGAGCTTCTGCCACTCATCGGCAAAGGCATTGGCCACGCGATCGCCCAACGCGCTGCGTGGGATGAGCAGCAGCGGAGCCTGCTTACCCTGCTCGTGAATATGGCGCGCCGCATCGCGGGCTTCATCTTCAGGGGAAAGCGCGAAGTAGCAAATATTGGCTCGGTTCTGAACCTGCTCAGGCTGGTTGAGCGCCAGCACGTTCAGCGTGGTATTGCTCTTCATCAGCTCTTCCACGTTGTTTTTCAGCAGCGGACCGACAACGATGCTCGCCCCGTCCTGTTGAACCTGCGCCAGAACCTGATCAAGCGGCTGCGAGCTAGTGTCGTAAATTTTCAACTCAGCGCCCGGGTTGGCACTGGTGGTTGCCACGGCCTGCGGCTGCGCAGCAGGTTGGGCCGCGGGTTGTGCAGGCTGCGGTTGAGGCTGTTCTGCCGTTGCGTCAGGCGCTGGCGCCGATTGCGTCTCGGCCGGAACCTGAGTAGCGGGTGCTGTAGTAGCCGGGGCTGCCGCAGCCGGTGCAGCTGTAGTCGGAGGCGTCGTCGGGGCCGTCACCGGGTTTTGCATCGTACCCTGCGCCGGCGCTTGCGCCGTGGTCAGGTCGCTGGTCTCCGCTGCGGACGGGCTGACCACATCATTCACGTTAGCCGCCTGGGCCGCCTGCGCGGGAACCGCGCTGCCGGTTACCGAGGTGGTACCGTTTTTCGCGGCTTCAAAGCCCTGCTGAATGGTACGGCCAAACACCGCCGCCTGGCCGTTGAGCGGCAGAAGCAGAGCGATTTTGCTGGTGGACGCTGGCTTAAAGTTCTGCACGTTCACCAGCTGGGTTGGCAGCATTTTCGCACCCGGGTTTTGCGGGTAGCGCGTCTGCCAGTCCGTAATACCGGCTTTGAGCATCTTTGGATCGCTGCGGTTGTTAAACCACATCTGCTGCAGATCCAGCCAGCCCTGAAGAACGTTTTCATCGGCGTTGATGACCAGCGCCTGCGCCTGTTCCTGGGTCATTGAGGCAAGCGCTTGCCAGGTGGCATCGATATTTTTCTGCTTGTCGGCACCGCCGAGCAGCGGCTCTTGCGCGACGAGGGCGCGGAGCAGCGTCAGGGAAGGGCGCCCCTGCTCCGCGGTAATGCCCGCCTGCCAGAAGCGAGCCTGCTGATTTTTATCCAGCGCGCTCACGTCAATATCCCCGAGGATCTTCTTCGCGGCGGCGTAATCTTTCAGCGCGACCTTCAGCTCGGCAGAGAGCAGGCTCTGCTCACGACGCTGGGCGTCGTTAAGATCTTTTGGCAACTGGTTAAACAGTTCGGCTGCCTGCTGGGTTTTACCCTCTTTCAGCAGTGCACGAATGGCGAGTAATTGCCAGTTGGTCTTGGTATCATTTGAACTCTGCGACATTTGTTGCAGATAAAAGCCAGAATCAGCCTGAGCAGAACCCTGAAGATGGGCGGTGCTCTGGTCAGGTGCCTGGGTGCCACAGCCTGCAAAGATCAGGGCTGCCAGCAGAAGCGGCACGCTGCGCGTGGCTTTTTTTCGAAGAAACGTTAACGGTACCATACTGTATCCAGTGATTTTTTTACGCAATGCTCAATATTAAATCGGCAATACGGACGAAACAATGAAACAACACGAAACGGCAGATAATTCTCAAGGCCAGCTTTATATTGTACCTACTCCTATCGGGAATTTGTCTGATATTACCCAACGTGCGCTCACCGTACTGCAAGCTGTTGATTTAATTGCTGCTGAAGATACCCGCCACACCGGCTTACTACTGCAACATTTCGCGATTAATGCCCGTTTGTTTGCTCTGCACGATCACAATGAGCAACAAAAAGCCGAAACGCTGGTGGCGAAGCTGAAAGAGGGACAGAACATTGCCCTGGTCTCCGATGCCGGTACGCCGCTGATCAACGATCCCGGCTATCACCTGGTGCGTACCTGTCGTGAAGCCGGTATTCGCGTTGTGCCGCTGCCGGGGCCGTGCGCTGCCATTGCTGCGCTGAGTGCGGCGGGTCTGCCGTCTGACCGTTTCTGCTATGAAGGCTTCCTGCCTGCTAAATCCAAAGGCCGCCGTGACGTGTTAAAAGATCTGGAAGCGGAACCGCGCACCCTGATTTTCTACGAATCCACGCACCGCCTGCTGGAGAGCCTGGAAGATATGGTGACCGTGTGGGGAGAAGCCCGCTACGTGGTGCTGGCGCGCGAGCTGACCAAAACCTGGGAAACCATTCACGGTGCCCCAGTGGGTGAACTGCTGGCGTGGGTGAAGGAAGACGAAAACCGCCGCAAGGGCGAAATGGTGCTGATTGTCGAAGGGCATAAGGCGCAGGAAGACGCGCTGCCAGCCGACGCGCTGCGCACGCTGGCGCTGCTGCAGGCGGAACTGCCGCTGAAGAAGGCCGCTGCGCTGGCGGCGGAAATTCACGGCGTGAAGAAAAATGCGCTGTATAAGCATGCGCTGGAGCAGCAGGGGGAGTAAGCCCCTGCCGCCTGTTTTGCCGGGTGGCGGCTGCGCCTAACCCGGCCTGCAGATCGTTATGCGTCTTTTAGCTAACTGGCACCGCCTCAAACACCAGCGTTTCCAGCGGCTGCAGCGTAATCACCACCGCGTTTTTATACTCCTCCGGTACGGTTGAATTACTGCCGTACACCGCTTTCAGACGAAACTGCGCCGCGTTTCCTGTCGGGATTTCAAAATCTTTTGTTAAATCCAGGTAGTAGCTTTGCGGCTTATCCGACGGGTTACGCAAGCCGAGAATCGCTTTGTCCTTGCTCCAGGATGCCCAGCCGTAAACCTGCAGCGCGGTTGGATCGCCACCAATCCAGTGGGTATCCACCAGCACGCCGGCGTTTTCCCGCGACCACTTCGCGGCCCGCGCCAGGGTGTCCCACTTCGCCTTATTCAGCATTGAAGGGGTGATATACAGCTCCTGCAGCTGGGTTCCGGTGGCGAAGTAGCTCCAGACCTGATCGGCAAAGTCGCTGTCCGTTTGCACCTTCTCCAGCCCGTAATAGGCGTTTTCCGCGCTAACGATCCCGTGGTACATCAGCGAGTTCAACGGGAACAGCGGCCCTTTGCGAACAATGGAGCGGTACGTTTCCGCATCGCGGTAGGTCATCCACTGCTGCACCGGCGTGCCGGGACCGTACAGGTTGATGTCATCGCCCTGGCGCCAGATGGAATCAGCGTAGAACAGCCAGGACGGGCTGGCGTTGGTACCTGTCGTCAGGTTAATAAACAGATTCGGGTTGGCGCTGCGCATGTTGTGCAGCAGAGCGATAGAGGCGTCAAAATCCGAGGCGAACGGGCTGCCCTTAATATGCGAATTGGCATTACCCATCCCGTCCAGCTTGAACGAGGTAATGTGCTCGTTTTTAATTAGCTTAACGATCTGCTCATTGAAGTTTTTAAAATAGTTTGGGCCTGACAGCGCCAGCTTCCCGTCTACCGTTTCGAAACCGTACTCTTTTGCATGCGAGACGCGAGTGTCGCGCGGTTTGTTATATCCACCCCACGGCGAGAGCCACAGTCCAACGGAGCTGTGCATGCTGTCAGCTTTTTCCCGAACTTTGCTAAAACCGTTGCTGAATGCCGGGCCAAACAGCCAGCGTCCGGTCAGGTCATCCCAGCCATCGTCAAGCAGGAACGCATCCAGCGCCACGCCGCGCCCGGTGATAAATTCCTTATTCCATTCATCCATCCGCCCCAGCACGTCCTGCTCGGAGTACGGGGTAAAGAAGCCGATATCCATCCAGCTGTTGTAGTGTAAATAAGGCTTATACGAACGCGGGCGGACGGCATCAATAAACTGGTTTACGCTGCGGCGCAGCTGGCTGGTCTCCGGGAAGGTGCCGAACCAGGTGGTAAAGCTGACCGGCGACTCTGGCTGAATCGGCGTTTTCAGCTCTACGTTGAGATTGGTGGTCGCTTCATAGGCGTAAGTGTTAACGATAGGCTTGTCAGGCAGAATAAAGAACGAGTCTGCGACGATCGGCGAGCTGTTAATCGCCCCGTCTACGTAAGGTGCCTGAGCCTGCTTTTTGGTCGGGAAGAAGGTAATTTTTGCCACGTCTCGCGGCTGACCAACGGCGGCAACGGTGTAGTCAATGCTGGCGTATTTCCCCTTCACCAGGTTCAGCTTCACCGTTACGTTAAAGTCCGGATGGGTGAAATCGATGACCAAGCCGCTGTCCTGCTTTTCGACATGCTTGATTTTAAAATCAGCGGTGTGGATTTTCGTCTCGTCCGGCAGCGTTAGAAAGAATAGCTCCTGCGGCGTGAGCGGATGGTTAGCCCTGGTGTCCTTAACCACTACCGTTGAGTTTGCATCATCAAATGACAGAGCAATATTGTCGTTACCGAGCGCGTAGTTCGCGGCCACCGCGCTATGGGAAACGCACATGGCCAGCACTGAGAGTGCGAGGATTTTTTTCATCAGCGTAAGCTCCTTTTTAATCAGGCTTCTGCCGGAAGCAGCAATCGGTTTGCCGAGCCGCAAACGGCGATCTTGCTTCTGACCACCTCTTTCATGGCGTCCATGCCGACCCGCATATAGAAGCGCGGATCGTTACCCTGCGGGTTTTCGGCAAACCAGGCCTTAACCGCGTCAGAGAAAGCAATTTTCAGCTCGGTCGCCACGTTGACTTTGCACACGCCCAGCTCGATGGTGCGGCGAACAAACTCATCCGGCACATCGCTCGCGCCGTGCAGCACCAGCGGCACGGTGACCACTTCGCGAATTTCCGCCAGCCGCTGGAAGTCGATTTTCGGGCGTTTGGTATAAAGGCCGTGGGCGGTGCCGATGGCGACGGCGAGGCTGTCAACGCCGGTCAGTTCGACGAAGCGTTTTGCCTCCTGCGGATCGGTGAGGAATGCGCTTTCCGCGTCCACGCTCATGTCATCTTCCATGCCGCCCAGACGGCCCAGCTCGGCCTCGACGCTGCAGTCGTTGAGGTGGCAGAAATCGACCACCGACTTCACCAGCTTCACGTTTTGTTCAAACGGGTAGTGGCTGCCGTCGATCATCGCGCTGCGCACGCCCGCGTTGACCTTGCGGCGAATATCGTCCAGCGATTCGTGGTGATCGAGGTGCAGCGCCAGCGGCATGTCGTAGGTGTGGGAGTAGGCGCTGCACAGGGCGTAGATCTCTTCCAGCGCAATATGCTTAAAGGTGCCCGGCGTGCCCGCGAGGATCACCGGCGATCGCATTTCGCTGCACGCTTCGAGGATCGCCTGGATCGTCTCCGCGTTGTGGATGTTGAACGCCGGAACGGCGTAGCCTTTTGCCTGCGCGTCCTGCAGAAGATATTTCGTCGAGATAATACTCATAATCAGATCCTCTTAAGCCTGCCACGGATGAATAACGACGCCCTGCACCACGCGGTTGACCGTCCCGCTGGCCGATGGCGTATCGGGCGTAATGCCTGCGCTAAGCGACTGGGTGAGCGCAAAGACCTGGGCATACATCAGGAAGCAGAACGCCTGTTCCATATCAATAAACGGACGTGAAGGCGGCAGCAGAATGTGCGGACCCGCTTCAATGACCGGATCGTTTTCAGCGGCGATGGCGACGACGCGCAGGGCCTGGCGATCGCGGCGCAGCTCGGCCAGCAGATCCAGATCGTACTGACGCGTATATGGATGGCTGGAGATGAACACCACCACCAGCGTTTCATTGTCTACCAGCGACTTCGGCCCGTGACGGAAGCCCGTAGGGGAGTCGTAAAATGCCGCCAGCTTGCCCGCCGTCAGTTCCAGCACCTTCAGCGCCGATTCGCGCGCCGCGCCCTGCAGGCCGCCGCTTCCCAGATACACGATCCGTTTCCACGGTTCGCTGCCAAAGACGCCGTGGCTGAAATCCCCGAACGAGGCGAGGATCGCCTGACAGCGATCGGCGACGTCGCGGAAGGTGTGGCTATTGATCGTTTCCGGGGCGAACACGGCCAGACAGCTCGCCATCATGGTGGTGATGCTGCTGGTCATCGCGAACCCGCGATCGTGCGTTTCGGCAGGCATCAGCAGGGCAAAGGCGTTATCGCTGTCGACGGCGTTCTGGTACAGGCTCCCCGCCTCGTTGCAGGTAATGGACAGGTGATAGCACTCCGGCACGAACTGGTTTGCCAGCTCAACGGCCGCGACGCTTTCCGGACTGTTGCCGGAGCGGGCAAACGAAACCAGCAGCAGCGGGTGCCCAGGGCTGAAGTAGTCCATCGGGTTCGTGACCAGATCGGTTGTCGGGACGGCGGTGAAGTTTTTCCCGGTGTGGCTTGAAAGCCATGGCGCAATGATATCGCCGATAAAGGCGGACGTGCCCGCGCCGGTCAGGACGATCCGCAGATCGCGCTTGCGCAGCAGCGGCGTCAGGAAACTGTCGATCGAAGCACGCAGGTTATCGATGTTGTTGAGCGAGCGGATCCAGCTGGCAGGCTGCTGGCGGATCTCTTCCTCGGTCCAGGTGCCGGTTGCGGTGGCGGTAGTGGTTTGTTGCATAACTCAGTCCTTAGTCGTGTGAATTCCACATCAGACGCTGGCAATCGTGTCGCTATCTTTCGTTTCGTTTCACTTGTTCACTTAAGCAGTTAAATAAAATCTATAGAAAAGAAATCGAAACTTCAATGAAAGAAAAGAAATAAAACGAAAAGTGTGATCGTGAAAGGAAAGGGAAAATTTAAGGAAAGGAAAAGAAAGGCCTTACGGTTTCAGGCCGTAAAGCCAAAAGGAGACACAATGAAAGGGCTAAAGGGGGAGAGCCTGGCCCTGAATCCAGATCCGCTGGAGGTGTAAACCCCCGTCCAGCGCAATAATATTGGCGCGTTTGCCCGGGGCTAAGGATCCAAGCTGATCGTCAACGCCCAGCAGCCGGGCAGGGTGCAGCGAGGCCATATGGATCGCCTCTTCGGCTGTTACGCCCGCATACACCACCATATTCCTGACCGCGGCATCCAGCGACAGCGTACTGCCCGCCAGCCCGCCGGAGCCGGTTCGAACCACGCCGTTTTGCATCGTGACCTCTTCACCGCACAGGGTATACCGACCGTCCGGCATACCTGCCGCCTGCATGGCATCGGTAATCAGCACCACGCGATGCTGAGCGCAGCAGCAGCATAAACGCATCGCTCCCGGATGGACGTGGTGGCCGTCGGCAATCAGCTCCAGCCACGCCCGTTTGTCCGTCAGCCCTGCGCCGACCATGCCGGGCTCTCTGTGGTGCAAACCCGTCATACCGTTGTAGCAGTGCACCAGCCCGTCGGCACCCGCATCAAACGCGGCGAGAGTTTGCCGGTACGTAGCAGCGCTGTGGCCCAGCATGACGCGGATACCGCGCTGTTTAAGATGATGAATCGCCTGCAGCGCGCCGGTTTTTTCCGGCGCGAGCGCCACCACCCGTAGCGTGCTCTGTGAAACGTCAATCAGCCTGTCCAGCTCGGCGATATCCAGTTCCCGGAATAGCTCGGGCGGATGCGCCCCTTTGTTCTGGGGCGTAAAGTACGGTCCTTCCAGATAACTGCCCAGGATCTGCGCGCCGGGTCCGCCGGACTGACTGCGCCGGGCGATACGCATCAGTGCGCTGTGGATGGCTTCCATCGGCGCGGTCACGGTGGTGGGCAGAAATGCGCCCACGCCTTCACGCGCTTTATGCATCGCCAGGGTGTCCAGCACGTCGGGCACATCATCCATGACGTCCACGCCCGCGCCGCCGTGGACGTGCGTATCGATATACGCCGGGCAAAGCAGCTCCGCATCGCGTGCCGTAACGCCCGCCGGGATGGGTTCAATCGCCGCAACCGCGCCGCTTTCAATGCGTAGCTGGTGGTCGTCCAGCCAGCCCTGTTCGGTAAGGATCCGTCGCGCGCGCAGCAGCTGGCTCATATCCCTTCCTCAGCCGGAGCTTCCTCGCGACAGCGCCCCAGCTCGTCGACCAGGCTCGTCAGGCCGCGGTGCCCGCACTCCAGCGCCTGCAGACGAAACGCCTCGCTGCTTAATCCGTCGCGCTCCAGCACCATCTCCAGCAGCAGCTGCAGGTTGGTGCCGGTGATAACTTCACTGCCCGGCCGTTGCATGGCGAGCGTCGATGCCACGCGAAACGGCGTGCCGCCGAGCAGGTCGGTGAGAAACACAATATCGTGCTCTGCATCGAGTTCACTCACTGCCTGCTCAAGCTGAGCGATCAGCCGCGCGGTGGTGGAGGTTTCCGGAAAATCGATGGCAATAAACTGCGGCTGTTCGCCCAGGATCTGCTTCATCGCCTGCTCAAGTCCGCTGGCAAAACCGCCGTGACCCGTCAAAATAATGCCTAACATCGCAACCTCTTTGCTTTTACAGGAAGTGACAGAATTTACCGACAACGCCCAGCAGCACGGTGATACCGATCAGCCGCAGCGGGCTCCAGCCGCGGCGTACCAGCCAGAACATGGTCAGGGTGTAGACCAGCGGCAGGAACGCGGGCATCAGCTTGTCGATGACGTCGGCCTGCAGTTTGACGACCGCATCACCCGCCTTGATTTCGAGCGTGGTACTGAGGCGGACGTAGGTTGCCACCAGCGCGCCAATCACCGTCATCCCGACGATAGACGCCGCGTGGCCGACCTTTTTGGTGTTGGCTTTAATCAGCGGAATGGCCGCGACGCCCATCCGGTAAGCGTAGTGCGCCAGGCCAAAGCGCAGGCCGAGGTGTACCACGTTAAACAGCACGATAAAGACCACCGCGCCCAGAATCGAACCCTGCAGCGCCAGGCTGGCACCAATACCGCCGCAGATGGGCAGCAGGGTCAGCCAGAACATGGCGTCGCCAATACCGCCAAGCGGCGCGCCGACGGCAATTTTGGTGCTCTGGATGCTGTTCACATCCTGCTTGGAGCGCTCCATCGCCAGAATGATGCCGATAACAAAGGTCACCAGGAACGGGTGGGTGTTAAAGAAGCCCATATGCCCTTTCATCGCCCGCGCCAGGTCCCGCTTGTTGGTGTGGATCTTTTTCAACGCGGGCAGCAGCCCGTACAGCCAGCCGGAGGCCTGCATACGTTCGTAGTTAAACGAGGCCTGCAGCAGCATGGAACGCCAGGCCACGCGGTTGATATCCTTTTTCGTCAGCTCGGCACCGATGTTCTGGTCTTCGTAGACGTTTTCATTCACGCCGGTCAGCAGCGTCTCTTCGCTTTCAGTCACGCCCGGCAGGGTGGTGTGGTTAGATGCCATCTTCGAATTCCTCTTTCTGAGCGGCGGGAGCCGTCGGTTCAGGTGATTTACGCATCAGGTCGATCAGCGCCATGGCCAGCGCGGCCGCCGCAATCGCCAGCACCGGAAGCTTGAGCCAGGCGGCGGCGACAAAACCAATAATGAAGTAAGGGATGTAGACGTTTTTCATCATGATTTTCAGCAGCACGGCGAAGCCGATGGCTGGCATGATGCCGCCCGCGACGCCGAGGCCGTCAATCAGACGCGCTGGCAGAACGTCAATGGCGGTTTTCGCATGTTCCGCACCGAAGTAGATTGGCAGGAACGCGCACAGAAAATAGAAGATGCCGAGCGCCAGCAGCGCAAGATAGTTAACCCGTTCAATTCCGTTGGTGTCTGCATTGGCCGCCATGCGATCGCAGCGCGACATGACGCCGGACATCACCGAGAAGAGGAACGTAATCCCCATCTGTACCGCAACGGCAAACGGCACGGCGACACCAACCGCGACTTCTGGCTTCACGCCGGTGCTGATGGCAAACGCGGTCCCCACGATGGTGCCGATAATGACGTTAGGCGGCTGGGCACCGGCGAGCGGGGCCAGCCCCATCCAGACCAGCTCTAACGTACCGCCGGTCAAAATGCCGGTGTGCAGATCGCCCAGAATCAGGCCGACCAGCGGCCCGAGCACCACCGGGCGGTGCATGTGCGTTAACCCGTTAAACATATCCAGACCGGCGATAAAGGCGAGTATGCCCAACCCCAGCGCCTGCAACAGACTGATTTCCATTGTGAATCCCTCAGAGCAGTTTAAAGAGATCCAAAGCAGTTTCTGTTGGAACGCCCTGAACGAAGCATTCCACACCGGCCGCTTTCAGGCCGTTGAACGCGTCAATATCGTTCGCGTCGACAGAGACCGTTTTGGCAATTTGTTGTTTGCCACTGGCGTAGTGCATATTTCCGACGTTAATACGGGTGATGGGTACGCCACCCTCGACCAGCTTCAGAAAATCGGCAGGTGATTTGCAGACCAGCAGGATTTTCTGGCGGTCAGCGGCGCGGTGAATGTTGTCGATGACCTTTTGCAGCGACCAGAAGCGCACGGCGATCCCTTCCGCGAGCACCATTTCCATCAGGTTCTGTTGAACCGGATCCTCAGCGACCTCGTCATTAGCGACCAGCACCAGGTTTGCCCCCGCAAACCCCACCCACTGCACGCCCACCTGACCGTGGATCAGGCGTTCGTCGATGCGGCATAAGACAATGTTTGGCATAGCGTTTTCCTCTTTTTTAATTATGCGTCTTGAGTCGTTACGCCTTCGCAGGCGGCGTGGTACTGCTGGAGTATGTCCTGAATGTGGTCGATGATGAGTTCCCGTGGCGTTGACTTGAGAGCGCCCTCGCGAACTTTGCTGTACTGCAGCGGCAGGTACTGGCTGATCAGCGGCAGGGGAACAGGCTCGTCTGCCAGGTTACGCACCAGCCGTGCAAAGGCGTCGTCGATCTGGCTGTCCGGCCAGTAGTAGCGCACGCGGTCAGAGTAGCTGTAGCCGCGCGCCAGGCGACGCGCGTTGCCGTCACCGTGGTAATGGCTTTGCCAGTATTCCGGGCGGTCGAGCATGACGTTTTCCAGCACGTGACGCAGGCCGGAGCTGGCTTTTGCCGGCAGCAGCTCCTCTTCAATGGCGGCCAGCGAGAACAGCGCCTCGCGCAGGGCGAAGGTCAGGGCGGGGCCAACTTTCAGAATGGCAAAGTGATCGTTAACCAGCTGGCGCAGCGCCTGCGGCGTCTGGTAGTCGGTGGAGTGCGCTTCAAACACCAGCGTATCGTAGGCTTCAACCATTTTGCTCAGGGCCACGGCTTTCTGCGGCTGATAGTCGCAGACGTGCGCGTGGTCGAACTCCACGCCAGGCTGGACCACCAGGCCAATAATGCGCGGCCAGATGTCGCTTAAGCCTTCCTTTTCGAACGCGTGGCGGTGCGCTTCAAGCGTGGTGCGGGCCGCGTCCGGCGTGGTGACGGCAAGTTCGGTGAGCGTCTCGTGCGCGCCACCGGGAACCGGCACTTCCGTGCCGATAACGTAGACCAGATCGGATTCACCAAACTGCTCGCGACAGGTCGCTTCGGCAATCTTCGCCAGGCGTGCGGCGCGTCCGGCGACGATCGCGTCGGTCAGGGGAACCGGGTCGTCCTCGCAGGACATGCTGCAGTCGAGGTGGATCTTTTTGAATCCGGCGGAAACATAGCTTTTGATCAGATCGTCGGCATTTGCCATCGCCTGTTCCGCAGGGAGATTTTGCCAGCGGTTAGGGCCCAGATGATCGCCGCCGAGGATCAGCTGTGACGTCGGAAAACCGAGCGACTCGGCCAGCCGGCAGACAAACGCGTGAAAATCCGCAGGCGTCATGCCGGTATAGCCGCCAAATTGATCCACCTGGTTGGAGGTCGCCTCGATCAGCAGCGGCGTCTGATGCGAATGCGCGTAACGAATTGCAGCTTCAAGTACCAGCGGATGTGCGGAGCAGACGGCATAGATCCCGTTCGAATTCCCTCGTTTATGTTGTTCCACCATTTCTGTCAGATGTTTCACTTTCCTCTCCATTTCGGATGGCAATGACACTTGTCTTTCGTTTTGTTTCATTTAATCCTGCATCATGGTGATATAAAAATAAAACGAAAGATAATAGTTTTCCGATCTGTTTCACAAAAGAAACATAATGAAAGGTTTCAGCGCAGTGTTGGCTTGCGTCTGTACGTAAGGCGGGACTTGCATTCCCGAAAAAGAAAGGCCTTAATAGGCAAAACGAAATGAAACGAAAGACTATTTATTAAGGAGCTCGTATGAGCAGCACCGATTCATCCGCGGAAAAGCGCATCACCGGCACCAGTGAAAGGCGAGAGCAGATCATTCAGCGTTTGCGGGCGCAGGGAAGCGTGCAGGTTAACGATCTGTCTCATCTGTACGGCGTATCGACGGTGACGATCCGCAACGATCTGGCCTTCCTGGAGAAGCAGGGCATCGCCGTTCGCGCCTACGGCGGGGCATTGATTTGCGAAGGCAACATGCCGGGCGCTGAGCCTTCCGTAGAGGATAAAAGCTCGCTGAATACGGCGGTGAAGCGCAGTATCGCGCAGGCCGCTGCCGCGCTGGTCAAACCCGGGCACCGTATTATTCTGGACTCCGGCACCACGACGTATGAAATCGCCCGCATGCTGCGCCAGCACACGGACGTGATTGCGATGACCAACGGGATGAACGTGGCGAATGCGTTGCTGGAAGCGGAAGGGGTGGAATTGCTGATGACCGGCGGGCACCTGCGCCGTCAGTCGCAATCCTTCTACGGTGACCAGGCAGAACAGTCGCTACAGAATTACCATTTTGACCTGCTGTTCCTCGGCGTTGACGCCATCGATCTCGACCGTGGCGTAAGTACGCATAACGAAGACGAAGCACGACTGAACCGCAAAATGTGCGAGGTTGCGGAGCGTATTATCGTTGTCACGGACTCCAGCAAATTTAACCGCTCAAGCCTGCATAAAATCATTGATACGCAAAGGATTGATATGATTATTGTCGATGAAGGCATTCCGGCGGAGAGCCTGGACGGGCTGCGGAAAAGCGGGATTGAGGTGGTGCTGGTTTAAGGGGGCTTTCCCCTCACCCTAACCCTCTCCCCATAGGGGAGAGGGGACCGTTCGGTGCGGTTGGGAATATGAATCACGTCACCGGTGCCGGGTTGAACACCGCCAGCTGATTATGTAATCCCCATTGATCCGAGAAGGTTTTCTTCCGCCCGCTGGCGACATCCAGAATGAAGTGGAACAGTTTCCAGCCCACGTCCTCAATGCTCTCTTCCCCGGTGGCGATAGTGCCCGCGTTGATATCCATTAAGTCATACCAGCGGTTTGCCAGCTCGGTGCGGGTCGCCATCTTGATCACCGGTACCGCCATCAGGCCGTACGGCGTGCCGCGCCCGGTGGTAAAGACCTGCACCGTAATGCCGGATGCCACTTGCTGCGTGCCGCAGACGAAATCGCTGGCCGGCGTTGCCGCGTAGATCAGGCCGCGTTTCGTCGGGCGCTGGCCCGGAGAGAGCACTTCCACAATCGCGCTCTGGCCGGATTTGGCAATCGACCCGAGGGCTTTTTCCACTACGTTGGCCAGGCCGCCTTTTTTGTTCCCCGGTGAGGGATTTGCGCTGCGGTCGGTTTTGCCCATATCGAGATAGCTATCATACCAGGCCATTTCCTCGAGCAGGCGCTTGCCGACCTCTTCATTAACGGCGCGTGGCGTGAGCAGATGGATGGCGTCACGCACTTCGGTCACCTCGGAGAACATCACCGTGGCGCCGCAGCGCACAAGCAGATCGGACGCATAGCCCACCGCCGGGTTGGCCGTCACGCCGGAGAAGGCATCGCTGCCGCCGCACTGTGTTCCCACTACCAAATCAGACGCCGGGCAGGTTTCGCGCTGGCGCTTGTTGAGCTTGTCCAGATGGCGTTCAGCCACCTGCAGGATATCGTCGACCATTGAGCGGAAACCCACGTGGCGTTCATCCTGCAGGCGCACGATGCTGGCCTCGTCTGCCGGAATGGCTTTCGCATCTTCGGTGCCCTGCAGCAGGCGCTCTGGCTGCAATTTTTCACACCCCAGACCGATGACCATCACCTCACCGCCAAAGTTTGGGTTCAGGGCGATATTGTGGATGGTACGGATAGGCACTACGGCAGCGGGGGCGTTAATCGCCACGCCGCAGCCGTAGAGGTGGTTCAGGCCAACCACGCCGTCGACGTTCGGGTATTTCGGCAGCAGATCGCGTTCGATGATTTTCACCACGTAATCCACTACGCCCGCCACGCAGTGCACGCTGGTGGTAATGCCGAGCAGATTCTTGGTGCCGACGCTGCCGTCCGCGTTGCGGTAGCCTTCGAAGGTATAGCCCTCCAGCGGAGGAAGCGGTTCCGGTACGCGAGTCGCCAGCGGAAGCGTGTTTAGCGGCGGCGCTTCCGGCAGCGCCACCAGCGACTCCTCAACCCAGCTCCCCTGTGGTATAGAGCGAACGGCATAGCCGATGACTTCACCGTAACGTACGATTTCGCTGTTAGCAGGGATATCCACCAGGGCGACTTTATGTCCCTGCGGAATATGCTCAATCAGTTCCAGCCCGTCCGGGAAGCGGGTGCCCGCTTTTAAGCCATTGTCGTTGACAATAATCGCCACATTATCGGTGTCGTGGACTTTTATATAAAACGCCGTCGGCGATGCCTGTCGAATTTCAATGTCGGCCATTGTTCAATATTCTCCAGCAAAGTGTCTGATAATAAATTCAGCCAATTTTCAAATGGTAGAAATAAATACGCGGCTTTCAGAAATAAAGCATGTCAGCATAGGAGATATTAAAATGTGATCGCGATCGCTCCAGAACCAGTAATGCCTGATTCTGTGCATTAGCGCCCAGCGCCTTGTGCATATGCAAAAAAATTTATCGAAGTGTAACGCAATACTTGAGCATTAAAACAATGTGCGGTTGTGGATTGCGTTTTATACTGAATGACGATTTTATAACGCCAAAATACGTCAGAATAAGAAATATAATGCTGGTGCGGTGTCTGAATAAATAAAATGATGCTGATATAGGCTGCGAATTAAAAAGGTAAATACGATGAATAACGATATCTTCCCGAATAAATTTAAAGCGGCCCTCGCGGCACACCAGATTCAGATTGGCTGCTGGTCCGCGCTGGCAAACCCTATCAGCACCGAAGTGCTGGGCCTGGCCGGTTTTGACTGGCTGGTGCTGGACGGCGAACATGCGCCGAACGATATCAGCACCTTTATTCCGCAGCTGATGGCGCTGAAAGGCAGCCCCAGCGCCCCGGTAGTGCGCGTGCCCACCAACGAGCCGGTGATTATCAAGCGCCTGCTGGATATCGGTTTCTACAACTTCCTGATCCCGTTTGTGGAGACGGAAGAACAAGCGGCCCTGGCCGTAGCCTCAACGCGCTATCCGCCAGAAGGGATCCGCGGCGTTTCCGTTTCGCATCGCGCCAATATGTTTGGCACCGTGCCGGACTATTTCGCGCAGTCTAATAGCAACATCACCATTCTGGTTCAGATCGAGAGCCAGCAGGGCGTTGATAACGTCGACGCGATTGCCGCCACAAACGGCGTGGACGGGATCTTCGTCGGCCCAAGCGATCTGGCTGCCGCCTTTGGTCATCTGGGTAACGCCGGCCACCCTGACGTGCAGCGCGCGATCCAGCACATCTTTGCCCGCGCTAAAGCTCACGGCAAACCGTGCGGCATTCTGGCGCCGGTTGAGGCTGATGCCCGTCGCTATCTGGAGTGGGGAGCCACGTTTGTAGCCGTCGGCAGCGACCTCGGCGTATTCCGCTCGGCCACGCAGAAATTAGCCGACGCTTTTAAAAAATAACCATCATTGAGGAAACAGATTATGACGCTGAAAGTGGGTTTTATTGGCCTGGGCATTATGGGTAAACCAATGAGTAAGAACCTCATCAAAGCAGGTTACTCACTGGTGGTATCCGATCACAATCCGCAGGCCGTGGCAGAGGTGATAGCGGCTGGCGCTGAAACGGCCACCACCGCGAAGGCCATTGCCGAGCAGTGCGATGTCATCATCACCATGCTGCCAAACTCACCGCATGTTAAAGAAGTTGCGCTGGGTGAGAACGGCATTATCGACGGTGCGAAGCCGGGCCTGGTGTTGATTGATATGAGCTCTATTGCACCGCTCGCAAGCCGTGAAATCAGCGAGGCGTTAAAAGCGAAGGGCGTCGATATGCTGGATGCGCCGGTCAGCGGCGGTGAGCCGAAAGCGATCGACGGCACGCTGTCGGTGATGGTCGGCGGCGATAAAGCCATTTTCGATAGATACTACGACCTGATGAAAGCCATGGCGGGCTCCGTGGTGCATACCGGGGACATCGGGGCGGGTAATGTGACCAAGCTGGCAAACCAGGTGATTGTAGCGCTGAACATTGCCGCCATGTCCGAAGCGCTGACGCTGGCAACCAAAGCGGGCGTCAATCCGGATCTGGTCTATCAGGCCATTCGAGGGGGTCTGGCGGGCAGTACCGTGCTGGATGCCAAAGCGCCGATGGTCATGGATCGTAATTTCAAACCCGGTTTCCGCATCGACCTGCATATCAAAGATCTGGCGAACGCGCTGGATACGTCACACGGCGTGGGCGCACAGCTGCCGCTGACCGCGGCGGTCATGGAGATGATGCAGGCGCTGCGTGCCGATGGCCTGGGCACGGCCGATCACAGCGCGATTGCGTGCTACTACGAAAAACTGGCGAAGGTGGAAGTGGCGCGTTAATCACGCCTTGCCTACACCTTAGGGTGACAGCGGCGCGCAAACCCTCTATACTGCGCGCCGAAGCTGACCAGACAGTCGCCGCTTCGTCGTCGTCCCTTTCGGGGGAGACGGGCGGAGGGGAGGAAAGTCCGGGCTCCATAGGGCAGGGTGCCAGGTAACGCCTGGGGGGGAAACCCACGACCAGTGCAACAGAGAGCAAACCGCCGATGGCCCGCGCAAGCGGGATCAGGTAAGGGTGAAAGGGTGCGGTAAGAGCGCACCGCGCGGCTGGTAACAGTCCGTGGCACGGTAAACTCCACCCGGAGCAAGGCCAAATAGGGGTTCACATGGTACGGCCCGTACTGAACCCGGGTAGGCTGCTTGAGCCAGTGAGCGATTGCTGGCCTAGATGAATGACTGTCCACGACAGAACCCGGCTTATCGGTCAGCTTCAACTTCTTAGAAAACCCCGCTTCGGCGGGGTTTTTGCTTTCCAGGTGATGCTGGATGGGTAAGCGCAGCGCCGGACAAACGACATCAATTCTCATATTTGCGACATTAAGCACATTTCACTGCTTTTATACCTTTCGTATCGATCCTGTACCTGTATACGATCGCCATCACAAAATTTCGCGCTAAAAAACACACGATTTTTAGTATTGATAATTTGTTATGTTTGTTACTTTTATGATCGCGAATCTTTTCTCGTTTGATATGCATATATTGAAATCAAATACATTTCTCCCGTGAATATGTGACGAATTCCACTCTTTTCCGCAAACCTGAAAATTTGCATCGGAAAAATTTAATAAATTGAAAGAATGTTTCAAACAAATAGCGGTTATTTATTGGTCTTTAATTGCCTGAAAGATCGTCTTTATTGATTTTTTTAACGCTGAGAAATTTATCAAGGTTATCGCCATAAAATAAATTTATTACTACTGCTTTTATTGATCGATATCAGCGTAATGGTGTGGTTGTATTTATTCATGTTATTGATAATAAATGTATTTTTTGGTTTTCGTTGATCATGTTAAGCGTGCGGAAAAGCAAATTGTGAGTGACAGCACATACCCCCTTAAACACTATTAGGTAGAATCCGCTCCGTCATAGGGAAATAAGCGCAGAATATTATGAACACTATTATTCTACCGAAAACACAGCACCTCGTGGTATTTCAGGAAGTCATTAAGAGTGGCTCCATAGGTTCTGCAGCAAGACAGCTTGGCCTGACGCAACCCGCCGTCAGCAAAATCATCAGCGATATTGAGTCCTACTTCGGCGTGGAAGTGATGGTGCGTAAAAACACCGGCGTAAAACTCACTGCCGCGGGCCAGGTCCTGCTCTCGTACTCAGAGTCGATCACCCGCGAAATGAAAAACATGGTGAGTGAGATTAACAGCCTGAGTTTCAGCACCGTCATGGACGTCTCCTTTGGCTACCCGTCGCTGATCGGCTTTACCTTCCTGTCCGAGATGATCAAAAAATTCAAGGAAGTGTTCCCGAAAGCACGCGTCTCGATGTATGAAGCCCAGCTCTCATCTTTCCTTCCGGCCATTCGCGACGGTCGTCTGGATTTCGCTATCGGCACGCTAAGCGATGAAATGCTGCTGCAGGATCTGCACGTCGAACCGCTGTTTGAGTCCGAGTTTGTGCTGGTCGCCAGCAAAACGCGAACGTGCACCGGCCCGACGACACTGGCATCGCTCACGCACGAGCAGTGGGTGATGCCGCAAACCGATATGGGCTACTACAAAGAACTTCTTACTACTCTGCAAGACAACCACATCAGCATCGAAAACATCGTCCAGACCGATTCCGTCGTCACCATTTATAACCTCGTGCTGAATGCCGATTATCTGACGGTCATTCCCCGCGACATGATTGCCCCGTTCGGTTCCGACCAGTTTATTGTGCTGCCCGTGGAAGATGAATTACCCGTGGCGCGTTATGCCGCCGTGTGGTCAAAAAATTACAGGATTAAAAAATCGGCGTCAGTATTAGTTGAGCTGGCAAAACAGTATTCGTCGATGAATATCGAAAGACGACGATAAATAATAAGTAATTATTTTAAAAACACCCAGAGCTTATCTCTGTAACGCTCTGATACCCTGACTTTGCCTGAAAAGAATGAATTATTATAACGAGGATATTATGCATATTACCTACGATCTCCCGGTAACGATTGAAGATATTCAGGACGCCAGAAAACGACTGGCAGGAAAAATATATAAAACCGGTATGCCGCGCTCGAATTATCTTAGCGAACGCTGCAAGGGCGAAATATACCTGAAGTTTGAGAACATGCAGCGTACCGGCTCGTTTAAGATCCGCGGCGCGTTTAACAAATTAAGCTCGCTGACCGACGCTGAAAAACGCAAAGGCGTTGTCGCCTGCTCCGCAGGGAACCACGCGCAGGGTGTGTCCCTCTCCTGCGCGATGCTCGGCATCGACGGCAAAGTGGTGATGCCGATGGGCGCGCCGAAGTCTAAAGTGGCCGCGACGCGCGACTACTCGGCGGAAGTTGTGCTGCACGGCGAGAACTTCAACGACACCATTGCCAAAGTCAGCGAAATCGTCGAGATGGAAGGGCGTATTTTTATTCCGCCATACGATGATGCCAAAGTGATCGCCGGGCAGGGCACCATCGGTCTGGAAATTCTCGAAGATTTATACGACGTGGATAACGTTATTGTGCCTATCGGCGGCGGCGGTTTAATTGCCGGGATTGCGACGGCAATTAAATCCATCAACCCCACCATTAATATCATCGGCGTGCAGTCAGAAAATGTTCACGGCATGGCGGCATCGTATCAGGCCGGAGAAATAATGAGCCATCGCGTTACCGGCACGCTGGCCGACGGCTGTGATGTTTCTCGCCCCGGTAATTTACCGTTCGAAATTGTTCGCGAGCTGGTTGATGACATTGTGCTGGTCAGCGAAGACAACATTCGCGACAGCATGATCGCGCTTATTCAGCGTAATAAAGTGGTGACGGAAGGTGCCGGCGCGCTGGCCTGTGCCGCGTTATTAAGCGGCAAGCTCGATCGCTATATTCAGGGTCGTAAAACCGTCTGCATTATTTCCGGCGGCAATATCGATCTCTCCCGTGTTTCCCAAATTACCGGCTTCGTTGACGCATAAAGGTGACCTATGAGCAACACAGAAAGCATTATCGTTGGCCAGACAAAAACGTCCTCCTGGCGTAAGTCTGATACCACCTGGACGCTTGGCCTGTTTGGTACCGCCATTGGCGCAGGCGTGCTGTTCTTCCCCATTCGCGCAGGTTTTGGTGGATTGATCCCTATCCTGCTGATGCTGGTTCTCGCGTTCCCGATTGCGTTTTACTGCCACCGCGCGCTGGCGCGTTTGTGCCTCTCCGGCAGCAACGTCTCGGGCAACATCACCGAAACGGTGGAAGAGCACTTTGGAAAAACCGGCGGGGTGGTGATCACCTTCCTCTACTTCTTCGCTATTTGCCCGCTGCTGTGGATTTACGGCGTCACCATTACCAACACCTTTATGACCTTCTGGGAAAACCAGCTCCAGCTACCTGCGCTGAACCGCGGCGTGGTGGCGCTGTTCCTGCTGCTGCTGATGGCCTTTGTTATCTGGTTTGGTAAAGACCTGATGGTGAAGGTCATGAGCTTCCTGGTATTCCCGTTTATCGCCAGCCTGGTGCTGATTTCCCTGTCGCTGATCCCTTACTGGAACTCGGCGGTGATTGACCAGGTCAACCTGAGCGATATCGCCTTCACCGGTCATGACGGCATTCTGGTCACGGTGTGGCTGGGTATCTCCATCATGGTCTTCTCCTTCAACTTCTCGCCTATCGTCTCCTCGTTTGTGGTTTCCAAGCGCGAAGAGTACGAGCCGGAGTTCGGTAAAGAATTCACCGAGCAGAAATGTTCCAAAATCATCGGTCGCGCCAGCATGCTGATGGTCGCCGTGGTGATGTTCTTCGCCTTTAGCTGCCTGTTTACGCTCTCTCCGCAGAACATGGCGGACGCTAAGGCGCAGAACATTCCGGTGCTCTCTTACCTGGCGAACCACTTTGCGTCAATGTCAGGAACCAAATCGACGTTCGCGACGGTACTGGAATACGGTGCCTCCATCATCGCGCTGGTCGCTATCTTCAAATCCTTCTTCGGTCATTACCTGGGCACGCTGGAAGGGCTGAACGGCCTGATCCTCAAGTTCGGCTACAAGGGCGATAAGAAGAAAGTCTCCGTTGGCAAGCTGAACACCATCAGCATGGTGTTCATCATGGGCTCCACCTGGGTTGTGGCCTACGCCAACCCGAACATTCTGGACCTTATTGAAGCCATGGGCGCACCAATCATCGCCTCTCTGCTGTGCCTGCTGCCGATGTATGCCATCCGCAAAGCACCGGCGCTGGCGAAGTACAAAGGGCGTACCGAGAACATTTTCGTTACCGCGGTCGGGCTGCTGACCATTCTGAATATCGTTTACAAACTGTTCTAACCCATTGCTCAGGAAGAGCGGAGTCACATGATGATTGAGTTTCCGGTTGTACTGGTTATTAACTGCGGATCGTCCTCTGTTAAGTTTTCGGTGCTCGACGCCAGCAGCTGCGATGCCCTGATGACGGGCATTGCAGATGGGATCAACACCGAGAAGGCCTTTATTTCCGTGAACGGGGGTGAGCCAGCCAGACTGGCTCACCAGGACTACGAAGGGGCGCTGGCTGCCATCGCCCTGGAGCTGGAGAAGCGTAACCTGATGAGCAGCGTGGCCTTAATTGGCCACCGCATTGCGCACGGGGGAAATCTCTTCAGCGAGTCGACCCTGATCACGGAAGAGGCGATCGCGCAGATCCGACAGGTTTCCCCGCTGGCGCCACTGCATAACTACGCCAACCTGAGCGGCGTGGAAGCCGCAGAGCGTCTGTTCCCGGGCGTGCAGCAGGTGGCGGTATTTGATACCAGCTTCCACCAGACGCTGCCGCCGCAGGCGTATCTGTACGGATTGCCGTACCGCTATTTTGAAGAGCTGGGCGTGCGCCGCTACGGCTTCCACGGCACCTCTCACCGCTACGTGGCCGCGCAGGCGCATACGCTTCTCGGGCTGTCCCCCGATGACAGCGGCCTGGTGATTGCCCATCTCGGCAACGGAGCCTCCATCTGCGCGGTGCGCAACGGCGAAAGCGTCGACACCTCGATGGGGATGACGCCGCTGGAAGGGCTGGTAATGGGGACGCGCTGCGGCGATGTGGACTTCGGCGCGATGGCGTGGATTGCCCAGCAGACTGGCCAGTCGTTCGAGGATCTGGAGCGCGTGGTCAATAAAGAGTCCGGGCTGCTGGGGATCTCCGGCATCTCCTCCGATTTACGCGCGCTGGAGAAAGCCTGGCACGAAGGCAACGAGCGGGCGCAGCTGGCTATCCATACCTTCGTGCACCGCATTGCGCGGCATATCGCCGGGCACGCGGCGTCGCTGCACCGCCTGGATGGGGTGGTCTTTACCGGCGGTATTGGCGAAAACTCGAAGCTTGTCCGCGCGCTGGTGGCGGAACATCTGAAAGTCTTCGGCATCATCCTCGACGACGACAAAAATGCCCTGCCGGGCAGCGCGGGTGAGCGCGTGATCTCCACCGAATCGTCCCGCGTGGCCTGCGCGGTTATCCCTACCAACGAAGAAAAAATGATCGCGCTGGACGCCCTCCGTCTTGGAAAGGTTACCCCGGCCGCGGCTTACGCCTGATAAAGCGAGAAACACATGAAAGTAACAATCGATACGGGCGTCGCGCCCTACAGCGACGCATGGGCCGGGTTTCGTGGTGAAGAATGGAAAAACGCCGTCAACGTCCGCGATTTTATTCAGCATAACTACACCCCTTATGAAGGCGATGAAGCTTTCCTCGCGCAGGCGACGCCAGCAACGACGGCGCTGTGGCAGAAGGTAATGGTCGGCATTCGCCAGGAGAATGCCACCCACGCCCCGGTGGATTTTGACACCAACATTGCCACCACCATTACGGCCCACGGGCCGGGCTATATCGACCAGGATCTGGAGACGATCGTCGGCCTGCAAACCGATAAGCCGCTCAAGCGCGCGCTGCATCCGTATGGCGGGATCAACATGATCCGCAGCTCGTTCGAAGCCTATGGCCGGGAGATGGATCCGCAGTTCGAATACCTGTTTACCGACCTGCGCAAAACCCACAACCAGGGCGTGTTTGACGTCTACTCCCCGGAGATGATGCGCTGCCGTAAATCCGGCGTGCTGACCGGTCTGCCGGACGGCTACGGGCGCGGCCGCATCATCGGTGACTATCGCCGCGTGGCGCTGTACGGGATCGCTTATCTGGTGCGCGAGCGCGAACTTCAGTTTGCCGATCTGCAGGGCAGGCTGGAGCGCGGCGAAGATCTGGAGGCGACGATCCGCCTGCGTGAAGAGCTGGCGGAGCACAGGCGCGCGCTGCTGCAGATCCAGCAGATGGCGGCGAACTATGGCTTTGATATTTCACGTCCGGCGATGAACGCCCAGGAAGCGGTGCAGTGGGTCTATTTTGCCTACCTGGCAGCGGTGAAATCCCAGAACGGCGGGGCGATGTCGCTGGGGCGCACGGCCTCGTTCCTCGATATCTACATTGAACGCGACATGCAGGCGGGGCGCCTGAATGAAGTCCAGGCGCAGGAGCTGATCGACCACTTCATCATGAAGATCCGCATGGTGCGCTTCCTGCGCACGCCGGAGTTCGACACGCTCTTCTCCGGCGATCCAATCTGGGCGACGGAAGTGATCGGCGGCATGGGGCTGGACGGGCGCACGCTGGTGACCAAAAATAGCTTCCGCTATCTTCATACCCTGCACACCATGGGGCCTGCGCCGGAGCCGAACCTGACGATCCTCTGGTCTGAACAACTGCCGATCGCGTTCAAGAAATACGCCGCTCAGGTGTCGATCGTCACCTCTTCGCTGCAGTATGAGAACGACGATCTGATGCGTGCGGACTTCAACAGCGACGACTACGCCATTGCCTGCTGCGTCAGCCCGATGGTGATCGGCAAGCAGATGCAGTTCTTTGGCGCGCGCGCCAACCTCGCCAAAACGCTGCTGTACGCGATCAACGGCGGGGTGGACGAGAAGCTGAAGATCCAGGTCGGCCCGAAAACCGAGCCGCTGCTGGACGACGTGCTGGATTACGACACCGTGATGGCGAGCCTCGATCACTTTATGGACTGGCTGGCGGTGCAGTACATCAGCGCCCTGAACCTCATTCACTACATGCATGATAAGTACAGCTACGAAGCCTCGCTGATGGCGCTGCATGACCGCGACGTCTATCGCACCATGGCCTGCGGAATTGCCGGGCTGTCGGTGGCGGCGGATTCCCTGTCGGCCATTAAATACGCCACGGTGAAGCCGGTGCGCGACCATACCGGACTGGCGGTCGATTTTGTGATTGAAGGGGACTATCCGCAGTACGGCAACAACGACGACCGCGTGGACAGCATCGCCTGCGACCTGGTGGAGCGCTTTATGAAGAAAATTCAGGCGCTGCCAACCTACCGCAACGCGGTGCCAACCCAGTCGATCCTGACCATCACCTCCAACGTGGTATACGGCCAGAAGACCGGGAACACGCCGGACGGACGCCGCGGCGGCACGCCGTTTGCGCCAGGCGCGAATCCGATGCACGGACGCGACAGAAAAGGGGCGGTAGCCTCGCTAACGTCGGTGGCCAAGCTGCCGTTCACCTATGCGAAAGATGGGATCTCCTACACCTTCTCCATCGTGCCGCAGGCGCTGGGCAAGGACGAGCTGGTGCGCAAAACCAACCTGGTGGGGCTGCTGGACGGGTACTTCCATCACGAAGCGTCCATTGAGGGCGGGCAGCATCTGAACGTCAACGTCATGAACCGGGAAATGCTCCTCGATGCCATTGCGCATCCCGAGAATTACCCGAACCTGACGATCCGCGTTTCAGGCTATGCGGTGCGTTTTAATGCGCTGACGCGCGAGCAGCAGCAGGATGTGATTTCGAGGACGTTTACGCAATCAATCTGACGACATTCAGGTCTCATGCCCCCTCAACCCTGGGGGCATTTTTTTGCCCGCTGAACATACAAAATTGTTTATATAATTACTCACACATATTCATCCGCTCTTGAAAAACAATACGCCTGCTTTTCCCTATCACAGCATGTAAGGACAGTAAGATGATGAAAATGACCCGTATTGCGCTGGTCGCCGCCTCGCTGGCAGTGTGCAGTTTTACGGTACAGGCCGCGAACGTTGAGGCTGCCCCGTCTCCCTCGCAGGATCCGCTGGTACAGCACCTGAAGCTCAGCAATGAGCAGGTTAAGAAGATTGAAGATCTGCATAAGCAGCTGGAACAAAATGTCAGCAAGATCCCGATGACGGGAGTGAAGGACGGCGCGCTGATCGACATGTTCCAGGCGGGTAAATGGGACGAAAGCACGGTGAAAAGCCAGCTTGCTGCCTTTAGCAAAATTGAAGAGCAGACCCGCTATTACCGCGTGAAATATTACTTCGACGTCAGCCAGGTGTTGACGCCGGAACAGCGTAAGCAGATTAGAACCGATATGGCTAACGCGCTGGCAGAGTGATTTCGTACGTTGCATACGGCGCCGGATGATTATGCCGTGGCTCGATCGGTTCCCTCTCCCATTGGGAGAGGGTAAGAGTGTGAGTATTTTCTAAACAGGCAAATCAATCAGCAGCGCGCGAAGCGGCGTATCCGCCACCAGGGTTATATTCGCTTCATCACGAATAAACGCCCCGTCGCCGCAGGTGAGCGCTTCTTTCTCTTCCGTGTGCGTCACCGCATGTACCGTACCGTGAATAGACTGTAAATAGGCGCGCGGACCATGAAGCTGGAAGCTCGCCTGTTCACCTTTCTTCAGTTCGATATGGTGCAGCCACACCTGCTGGCGCAGCTGCAGGCTACCTTTACTGCCGTCCGGCGATGCAATCAGCTGCTGCTTATCGCCCGTTAAATCTAACTTCTGCACCAGCGGATTTTCCCGCTCGGGGCAGGCGTCCAGCCACAGCTGCATACGGGTCAGCGTTTTATCTTTGCTGAGGTTATGCTCGCTGTAGCTGATGCCCGGCTGCGTGGAAATTAACAACGCTTCGCCAGCCTTTGCCTGGACATGATTGCCCTCGCTATCGCGGTATTCTGCCTCGCCTTCCAGGATCAGGTTCAGGATATCGACTTTCGGGTACGTACGCGGCTGGAAGGAGGCGCCCGGGGCGAGCACTTCCTGATTCAACACGCGCAGTGAAGCGTAACCGAGGAGTTTAGGGTCAAAGTAGTGTCCAAAGGAAAAGGTGTAGCGGGCCTGCAGCCAACCGAAATCGGCTTGTCCGCACTGTTTAGCTGTTCTTGTCGTAATCATAAACTTGACCTCTCTTTACACTAAAACAATGGTAAAGGTATGGACGCTGCATTGTTAGCCAGATATTCTGCCCGGTATGTTCAAATTTCCTGAATGAGAACGAGATGGCTAAAGAGAGAGCATTGACGCTTGAGGCGCTTCGCGTCATGGACGCGATTGACCGGCGCGGCAGTTTTGCGGCGGCGGCAGATGAGCTGGGGCGCGTTCCGTCTGCGCTAAGCTACACCATGCAGAAGCTGGAGGAAGAGCTGGACGTGGTGCTGTTTGACCGCTCCGGTCATCGAACAAAATTCACCAACGTGGGGCGAATGCTGCTGGAGCGCGGCCGCGTGCTGCTGGAAGCGGCGGACAAGCTCACGACGGACGCCGAAGCGCTGGCGCGCGGCTGGGAAACCCATCTGACGTTAGTTACCGAAGCGCTGGTGCCGACTGAAGCGCTGTTCCCGCTGGTGGACCGCCTGGCGGCGAAGGCCAATACGCAGCTGTCAATCATCACCGAGGTGCTGGCGGGCGCGTGGGAACGTCTGGAAACGGGCAGGGCGGATATTGTGATTGCGCCGGACATGCACTTCCGTTCCTCATCGGAAATCAACTCGCGCAAGCTCTACAGCGTGATGAACGTCTATGTTGCCGCACCCAATCACCCGATTCACCAGGAGCCGGAGCCGCTCTCTGAAGTGACGCGCGTGAAGTATCGCGGCGTGGCGGTAGCGGATACCGCGCGCGAGCGTCCGGTGCTGACGGTGCAGCTGCTGGATAAGCAGCCTCGCCTGACGGTGACCTCGCTGGAAGACAAACGGCAGGCGCTGCTGGCCGGTCTGGGCGTGGCGACGATGCCGTACCCGTTTGTGGAGAAAGATATTGCGGAAGGGCGACTGCGCGTTGTCAGCCCGGAATACACCAGCGAAGTGGATATCATTATGGCGTGGCGCCGCGACAGCATGGGCGAAGCCAAATCCTGGTGTCTACGCGAAATTCCGAAGCTTTTTGCCCACCACAATAAATAAGGATATAGGCCCGGATCGCTGTGCGTCACCGGGCCATTATTTATGCGTCGAGCTTCGGATCCGGACCAAAGCGGTTCTCGCCCGGCGTGCCGCTCTGGCAGTTGAAAATCAAAATCACGATCCAGCCAACAAGCGGGATCAGCAGCAGCAGTAACCACCACGCTGAACGATCGGTGTCGTGCAGCCGACGGAACAGTACCGCCCACGATGGTAGCAGGACTAACAGGCCATAAATGGTGGTCAGTACGCCTTCACCGCCAGCCCGCTCCCAGCCAAGAATTTTATCCACGATGCCCAGCACCATAATCAGGACGAAGTTCACCAGAACGAACATCCAGTACTCTTTGCGGCGGGCGCGGCCACCAAATCCAATGTAGTTACGCAGTACTTTTAAATACCAGTCCATTTTTCCTTGCCTCATTAGTCAGTCAATCACTTGTTTTCTAAGCGATCGAGGTAAGGATAGATGGAGATTGTGAATTAAAAAAGGGCATCCATTGATGCCCTTAACATTTATCCAAAACGCACGTCGCGCCCGTGTGGTTCTTCCAGGTTCTGCCACGGGCCGATGGAGATAATACCCGTCGGGTTGATGGTCTTGTGGCTGCGGAAATAGTGGGTGCGAATATGGTCGAAGTCGACCGTGTCGGCAATACCCGGCATCTGGTAGATGTCGCGCAGAAAACCATGCAGGTTCAGGTAGTCGCTGATGCGGTGCTTGTCGCACTTAAAGTGGGTGACATAGACCGGATCGAAGCGAACCAGCGTGGTCCACAGGCGAATGTCCGCTTCCGTCAGGCGATCGCCCGTCAGGTAGCGATGCTGGCCCAGGATCTGCTCCAGACGCTCAAGTGATTCAAACACCTTTCCGACCGCTTCGTCATACGCTTCCTGGCTGGTGGCGAAACCGGCCTTGTAGACACCGTTGTTAACGTTGTCGTAAATCCAGCTGTTCAGCTCGTCAATTTTCTCACGCAGCTCAGCCGGATAGTAATCTCCGGCACGGGCGCCGTGCGCGTCAAAGGCGGTATTGAACATGCGGATGATTTCCGCAGACTCATTGCTGACAATCGTCTGGTTTTTCTTGTCCCACAGCACCGGCACGGTAACGCGCCCGGTGTAGTGAGGATCGGCGCGCAGATAGAGCTGGTAAAGGAAATCGTGGTGGTAAAGATCGTCGCCGGTCGCCGCGGGGAAATCACTGTCAAACGTCCAGCCGTTTTCCAGCATCAGCGGGTTCACGACCGAAACCGGGATTAAGGATTCGAGACCTTTAAGCTTGCGCACAATCAGCGTGCGGTGTGCCCACGGGCAGGCAAGCGAAACATAAAGATGATAACGGTCTTTCTCAGCCGCGAAGCCGCCTTCGCCGCTCGGGCCGGGCGCGCCGTCGGCGGTCAGCCAGTTACGGAAGGCCGAAACTGAGCGCTTGAAGCGACCTCCGGTGGATTTGGTGTCATACCAGACATCCTGCCATACGCCGTCTACGAGTTGTCCCATTTTTTCTCCTCCGTCAGATAGCAAAAGCGAGGAGATGTCTCCTCGCTTTGTGTTCATTCAGTATAGCGTGCTTACCACTTCTTATTCAGAACGCGGTCGATGCTGTATGCACCCGGGCCGGTGACGGCCAGCAGCAGGAAGCCACCCGCGATGGTCAGGTTTTTCATGAACATCAGAGAGTTCACGCCTTCCGCAAAGTTGCTGTGGAAGATGAACGCAGTCAGCACGGTGAAGCCTGCGGTAAACAGCGCGGTGGTACGGGTCAGGAAGCCGAACAGTACCGCCAGGCCGCCGCCGAACTCAAGAAGAATGGTCAGCGGCAACAGGAACCCCGGAACGCCCATGGCTTCCATATACTGCTGGGTACCCGCATAACCGGTGATTTTTCCCCAACCTGCCACGATGAACAGAATTGGCATCAGAATACGCGCGACCAGTACACCAACATCTTCTAATTTTTTCATTTTACTCTCCAGGAAACCACATGAGCGGCTGAACATTATTTGTCTGCAATTCCGGGTAGATACCGCGGCGTTGCTGTCGATGGAGAGGATAATAAACGGGGCGGGTGGTAATTGTTAGCAAGGAAAACTGTCAATCTTCTTCAAAGATATTGAGTAAGGGGGCGTGCGCGCTGGTGCCTCACCCCAACCCTCTCCCACGGGGAGAGGGCGCAAAAACAAAAAACGGTAACCTGAGTTACCGTTTTGTATCACCGCAGCTGCTGCTGCCGCAAAGTGGCTTTCACCAGACGCCAGGCGCTCCAGGCGCCGAATCCACGACGTGCCCAGCGGATGAGCATATTTGGATGACGAACCGTCCAGATAGCCATCACGCTGCTGCCGACCAGCGCCCATGAGCGCAGGCTCAGGAAGGTGTTCCAGCCGCGGTCAAACCGTCGCGTCGCGTCAATCCAGTCGCGGCGGCTGGCAGACAGATCCAGCCGTTGCTGCTGGATCTGGCTTAACAGGTACGCTTTTCGCTTCTGACGTTCCGCTTTATCGCTCACGGCTTGTCATCCTCCAGCAGAGCGCGATCGTTCGCCAGCTCCTGACGCGTATGGCGCAGGAAAGTGGACTTGCGCGCTTTACGCAGCGTCCAGATACCGCCTATCAACGCGGCGACCAGCAGAACGACGGTGGTGGCAATCATCGCGTTAAGACGATACTGCGGATCGATGGCCCAGATGATTAATACCATCAGGCTCATCAGACCAAAGGCGGCGAAGAGCATGGTCAGCCCGAGCATCAGCAGCATCTGGAAGAGGTTCGCTTTCTCCTCTTCCAGTTCGACCACTGCCAGCCGGACGCGCGTTTCGGCAATCCCGACCAGCGTCGTTAAAATACGCTGGCCGATGCCGAGGACGTTGTTAGCAGGCCCTTGTGCGTGACGAGGATCTTCCATATCAACGACGCGTCAGAAGGACACCCAGTACCACACCCACTGCGGCACCAATCCCTACACCCGTCCATGGATTATCACGCACATATTCGTCCGCGCGGGCAGCCGCTTCGCGGGTCTGTTTCGCCAGCGCATCACCGGTTTCACCCAGGCGATAGCGGCTCTCTTTCAGCGCTTGCTCCGCCTTGCTGCGCAGCTTGCTGACCTCTTCTTTTGACTTGTCAGCAGAGGAGTTCAGCACCTCTTCAAGGGTATCGGCCAGGGATTTCAGTTCAGCGCGCAGATGTTCAGACGTCGTATCTTTTGACATGATTCTCTCTCCTGTTGAGATTTCCGTTAACTCAATAATCGCGAGCTTCCAGCGCTTTCAGGTCATCCTGCGCTTCTTTCAACTTCTTCTCGCGCTTGGCAATTTTTTCCGCATCTCCTTTCTCTTTCGCTTCCTGCAGGTCGCGACGGCGCTCGGCTATCTCGTCCTTCTGTTCAGCGATTTTCTTCTTGTGGTCGGCACGAAGCTTGCTGTCTGAACAGTTCGCTTTCACTTCGCTCAGCGCTTTTTTAAGACCATCAACACGGTGCTGATTGTTATGCTTTTCGGCATAACCGATCTCACGCTGAATATCCTGTTCTTTCTCCTGACAGAGAGAGTTTGCGAAGGATGCTGTGCTTAAAGAAAAAAGGGCCAGAGCCAGAGTCATGCGGAATTTCATTATCGAAACCTTCCATTGTGTTGCGGCGTTTGCCGCTATCCAAAGTTATGCGGAGTACATTGAGGGGTGCTCCGCGTACTTAAGCATAGTAAGTAAACGGGGGATTCACCAAAGTGAGTGAAAAGATTCGGAATCCTGGAAGTTATCCAAACCGATGCGACGTATCGCGAATCAATGACAGCCAGGCTGCAGGCTGGCTGTCATCTTCCTGCTGGGCAATGATATACCCGTGCGGCAGCGTACGATCGAGAACCACTTTCGCGGCGGCACTTTGCGCACGGGAATCAAACTTAATCAGTAAAACATCGTCCTGCGGGGTTATGCTCTTAAAGCGGATCCCGTTCGCATCCAGATGATGCCAGACAGAAAAACCGTCAGGCACGCTGGCGCCCTGGTTTACCGGGCGGATGGCCAGCGTCGATTCCTGATGCGAAAGCGCGCTCCATGCCAGCAGCATGGCGCTGAGGACGATCAGCGTAATCACGGCAACGGCAAAACGGCGCAGGGCGAGCGGTGAGATAACCATCGTTAGCCTCTGGCTCCGTATTTCTTCTTCCACAGGACAACCAGTGAGCCAATCAGGCCGAAGACCAGCAGAACCACAGGAAGCAGCATCAGGCAGGACATCAGCTGGTCTTCATATTTCATAAAGACCGGCGTTTTACCCAGCGCATAGCCCAGCGTCGTCAGAATAAGCACCCATAGCAGGCCGCTCATCCAGTTAAAGAACTGGAAGCGCGCGCTGCTCAACCCCGACAGACCGGCAATGGTCGGCAGCAGGGTGCGAACAAAGGCGATAAAGCGGCCAATCAGCAGCGCGGAAAGCCCGTGCTTATGGAAAAGATGGTGCGCCCGCTGGTGATAATGAGCAGGCAGATGCGAGAGCCAGTTCTGGACGATCCGGGTATTGCCCAGCCATCTTCCCTGGATATAGCTCACCCAGCAGCCGAGGCTGGCCGCCACGGTCAGTAATAAAATGGTGTGTGGAAACGCCATCGCCCCTTTGGCGCACAGCACGCCGACAAGCACCAGCAAACTGTCACCGGGCAGGAAGGCAGCAGGCAGCAAACCGTTCTCAAGGAACAGGATCATAAACAAGACGAAATAGAGCATGCCAATCATGGAAGGGTTGGCCAGCGTTTCAAAATCCTGCGCCCAGAGGGCATGCAGCAGTTGGGTCAAAAGTTCCATTCAGTGTTCCTGGAAATCGGTTAACGTCACGCCTGTTATCCGGGACAAACAGCACGGCGACGTTGTTGTGATTTCATTATGGTCGCTCGCGGACACATTGCGGTGTGGCCAACACTGTTCCCTGTTAATTGGCTGGTTAGCAAGCACTAACTTACAAAATAAGGAATTGAATCCAATTGTAACAAAGCCCAACGTTCTGCGTCACAGAATTTGCAGGGGTGAGTTGATTTTGGCGTAAGCCCAGGAAGTGAGCGAGGGGATTTACAAAGGCTGACACTATATATGTTTTGCTTACCCACTGAAGCCGGAAGGCGCAACGTAGCGCCTGCCAGCAGAAAGGTCATCTATTTTGCGGCACTGGAAGCCGTATCGAGATGAACAACCGGATTATCGGCAAAAAGATAGCGGTCAGCGTTAAATTCGAAGTCATCGCTGGTTTCGTTGAACAGCATCTGCTTGGTGTTTTCCAGGTGCTGCCACATCGCCAGCTTAGCGGCATGCGGATCTTTACGAATCAGCGCCTTAAGGATTTGGTCGTGATCGTCGCACCAGTTGTCAACGGTACGGGAATCGATATGGTCGTGCAGTTTTTTCCAGTACGGGTTGTGAACGCGCTGAGTCCACATTTTTTCTACGATAGCTGCCAGCGCCGTATTTTGGGTTGCCAGGGCGACCTGAACGTGGAACTGCAGATCCCACTCTGAATCGCGGAAACATTTTTCCTTACGGGCATTCTCCTGGATCTCCATCAGCTTCATGATGTCCTGCTTGGTCACCTGCGTCGCCGCAAACTCAGCAATATTACTTTCGATCAGCTGGCGAGCCTGGAGCAGCTCGAAGGGGCCATAGCTGGCGAATTCCAGACTTTCGTCCGCGACGGGAGAGTGTTTCGGCAGATTAGAAATCACGTGAATGCCGGAACCTTTGCGTACCTCAACGTAGCCTTCCACTTCCAGCATGATAATCGCTTCACGCACCACGGTGCGGCTGACGCTTTTTTCATCCGCGATAAAGCGCTCGGCGGGAAGTTTATCACCGACAAGATAGACCCCTTGCTCGATGCGATCTTTCAGCTCCGCAGCAAGTTGTTGATATAAACGACGTGGTTCGGTGATTTCCATATGCGCTCCAGGCAGGGTACGGCAGATGATTTGTTATACCACTTTTGCGTGCCACTCTCCAGATTTTGCCATTAAAAAAGCCGCCCGGAGGCGGCTTAGTTGAAACGTATTTTCGCTAACTCTGCGTAGCCGGTTTGCCAAGGGACTCTTTCGCCAGCTCCTCTGCCGATTTGCTTTTCAGCACCGTCCAGATAACCACTGCACCCATCAGGTCAAAGATCGCCAGCACCGCGAACAGCGGGCTGAAGCCGATGGTATCCGCCAGCGCGCCGACCACCAGTGCAAACATGGTGCTCGCGGTCCAGGCGGCCATGCCGGTCAGGCCGTTGGCGGTTGCCACTTCGTTACGACCAAAGACGTCAGACGAGAGCGTAATCAGCGCGCCGGACAGGGACTGGTGAGCAAAGCCACCGATGCACAGCAGGGCAATGGCGACGTACGGGCTGGTGAACAGGCCGATCATCCCCGGGCCAATCATCAGCAGCGCGCCCATGGTCACCACCATCTTACGGGAAACGATCAGGTTCACGCCAAACCAGCGCTGGAACAGCGGTGGCAGGTAGCCGCCCACGATACAGCCCAGGTCAGCGAACAGCATTGGCATCCAGGCGAACATCGCGATCTCTTTCAGGTTAAAGCCGTAGACTTTAAACATGAACAGGGGGATCCACGCGTTAAAGGTACCCCAGGCCGGTTCAGCCAGGAAGCGCGGCAGGGCGATACCCCAGAACTGACGGGTGCCCAGGATCTGCCAGACGGTCATTTTTTTGCCGTTGTTGGTCTGATGCTGCGCTTCCTGACCGCCAATGATGTATTCACGTTCTTCTTCAGACAGTTTTTTCTGATCGCGCGGGTGTTTATAGAAAACCAGCCACGCCATCGCCCAGGCAAAGCTCAGCACGCCTGAGATGATGAACGCCATCTGCCAGCTGTGCATCACGATGGCCCACACCACCAGCGGCGGCGCTATCATCGCCCCGATGGACGAGCCCACGTTGAAGTAGCCGACGGCAATGGAACGCTCTTTCGCCGGGAACCACTCGGAGCTGGCCTTCAGACCCGCCGGGATCATCGCGGCTTCCGCCGCACCGACCGCACCGCGCGCCAGCGCCAGTCCACCCCAGCTGCCTGCCAGCGCGGTTGCGCCGCAGAACACCGCCCAGGCGATGGCGAAGAAGGCATAACCGATTTTGGTACCGAGAATGTCCAGCACATAGCCCGCAACAGGCTGCATGATGGTATAAGCCGCGGAATAGGCAGCAATGATGTAGGAGTATTGCTGCGTGGAGATATGCAGCTCTTCCATCAACGTTGGCGCTGCTGCTGCCACCGTGTTACGCGTCAGGTAGCCCAGCACGGTGCCTAACGTCACCAGTGCGATCATATACCAACGTAACCCTTTAATTTTACGCATCTAAAACCTCATCGTTATGTTATTTCCGCGCCAGAGCACGGCAACCTCTCAACCGTTTCCGGGAGCAGTTGTGTAACGGGAGGGGCGTAACCAGGAGCATGTCCCGGAACGGCCCGAACCTTGCCATAAGTAAGCGTGCATAAGTCGGTATCCGTACCGTTAAACCCGATGTCTCTCACACCGGTAATGCATTCCGTCGGCTTATAGTTTGCGACGGCGAAAAGATAACTTGTCATACAGCTTTAAAAGGTGAGTGACATCACAAATGTATGATTCTTTGTGGGGACATTAATCGTCGCGCGCAAAGCCAGTACTGGCGGGGGTTGCAGAAGGGTTTACTTCATTGAGGGTAATTTATTTGTTGGCGTTTATTGATCTCACTCACGAAAAAAGCTTCGGTTGGTGGAAATTGGTGTGATAACTTTGCAGCATATGAACATACGCTTTTTGCGCTCCCGTAATGAGGAAGACGATAATGACGCCGTTTATGACCGAAGACTTTCTGTTAGATACCGAATTTGCCCGCCGCCTGTACCACGACTACGCAAAAGACCAGCCGATTTTCGACTACCACTGCCATTTACCGCCGCAGCAGGTTGCCGAAAATTATCGCTTCAAAAACCTGTATGACATCTGGCTGAAGGGTGACCACTACAAATGGCGTGCCATGCGCACCAACGGCGTGGCTGAGCGCCTGTGTACCGGCGATGCGACCGACCGCGAGAAGTTTGACGCCTGGGCGGCGACCGTTCCGCACACCATCGGCAACCCGCTTTACCACTGGACCCATCTTGAGCTCCGCCGTCCGTTTGGCATCACCGGCAAGTTGCTTTCCCCAACGACCGCGGATGAAATTTGGGATCGCTGCAACGCGCTGCTGGCGCAGGATAACTTCTCCGCGCGCGGCATCATGAAGCAGATGAACGTGAAGATGGTGGGCACCACCGACGATCCGATCGACTCTCTGGAGCATCATGCCGTTGTCGCCAAAGACACCTCTTTCGATATCAAAGTGCTGCCAAGCTGGCGTCCGGACAAAGCCTTCAACATTGAGCAGGCCACCTTCACCGACTACATGGCGAAGCTGGCGGAAGTGTCGGATACCGACATCCGTCGTTTCGCTGACCTGCAAATCGCGCTGACCAAACGTCTGGATCACTTCGCCGCGCACGGCTGCAAAGTGTCTGACCACGCGCTGGACGTGGTGCTGTTTGCGGAATCAAACGAAGCCGAGCTGGACAGCATTCTGGCGCGTCGTCTCTCCGGCGAAGGCTTAAGCGAGCACGAAGTGGCGCAGTTTAAAACGGCGGTGCTGGTATTCCTCGGTGCGGAATACGCGCGTCGCGGCTGGGTACAGCAGTACCACATCGGCGCGCTGCGCAATAACAACCAGCGCCAGTTCAAACTGATCGGCGCTGACGTGGGCTTCGACTCCATCAACGATCGTCCGCTGGCGGAAGAGCTGTCAAAACTGCTGAGCAAACAGAACGAACAAAACCTGCTGCCAAAAACCATCCTGTACTGCCTGAACCCGCGCGATAACGAAGTGCTGGGTACCATGGTCGGCAACTTCCAGGGCGAAGGGATGCCGGGCAAGATGCAGTTCGGTTCCGGCTGGTGGTTCAACGATCAGAAAGACGGCATGGAGCGTCAGATGACGCAGCTCGCGCAGCTGGGCCTGCTGAGCCGCTTTGTCGGCATGCTGACCGACAGCCGCAGCTTCCTGTCCTATACCCGTCATGAATATTTCCGCCGCATTCTGTGCCAGATGATTGGCCGCTGGGTGCACGCAGGCGAAGCGCCAGCGGATATCCAGCTGCTGGGCGAAATGGTGAGAAACATCTGCTTTAACAATGCGCGTGACTACTTCGCCATTGAACTGAACTAAGGCCGTTTGAGGTTGATATGCAATACATCAAAATCCATTCGCTGGATAACGTGGCCGTCGCGCTGACGGATCTCGGTGAAGGCGACGTGGTGACCGTGGATAACCAGAGCGTCACCCTGCGTCAGGCGATCGTTCGTGGACATAAGTTTGCCCTGATCCCCATTGCGAAAGGGGAGAACGTGGTGAAGTACGGTTTGCCCATCGGCCATGCGCTGGCGGATATTGCGCCGGGTGAATACATTCACTCACACAATACCCGCACCAATCTGAGCGATCTGGACGAGTACAGCTATCAACCTGATTTACCCGCAGAAGAACGTCAGGCGGCGGATCGTGAGGTGCAGATCTACCGTCGCGCCAGCGGCGACGTGGGGATCCGCAACGAGCTGTGGATCCTCCCGACCGTCGGCTGCGTCAACGGGATTGCGCGTCAGATCCAGACTCGCTTCCTGAAAGAGACCAACGATGCCGAAGGGACTGACGGTGTGCATCTGTTCAGCCACACCTACGGCTGTTCCCAGCTCGGTGACGACCACATTAACACCCGCACCATGCTGCAGAACATGGTGCGTCACCCGAACGCGGGCGCGGTGCTGGTGATTGGCCTGGGCTGCGAGAACAATCAGGTGGACGCCTTCCGCGACACGCTGGGCGAGTTCGATCCTGAGCGCGTGCATTTTATGGTGTGCCAGCATCAGGACGACGAAGTTGAAGCGGGCGTTGAGCAGCTTCACCAGCTTTATGAGGTGATGCGCCACGACAGGCGCGAGCCGGGCAAGCTGAGCGAGCTGAAGTTTGGGCTGGAGTGCGGCGGGTCTGATGGCCTTTCCGGTATTACTGCCAATCCGATGCTGGGCCGCTTCTCGGATTACGTGATTGCCAACGGCGGCACGACGGTATTGACCGAAGTGCCGGAAATGTTCGGCGCGGAGCGTATTCTGATGAGCCACTGCCGCGACGAAGAGACCTTTGAGAAGACCGTCACCATGGTGAACGACTTCAAACAGTACTTCATCGCCCACAATCAGCCGATTTACGAAAATCCATCGCCGGGCAACAAAGCGGGTGGGATCACCACGCTGGAAGAGAAATCCCTCGGCTGCACTCAGAAAGCGGGCGCGAGCCAGGTGGTTGACGTGCTGCGCTACGGCGAGCGCCTGAAAACCCACGGTCTGAATCTGCTGAGCGCGCCGGGCAACGATGCGGTCGCCACCAGCGCGTTGGCGGGTGCCGGCTGCCATATGGTGCTGTTCAGTACCGGTCGCGGTACGCCGTACGGCGGTTTTGTGCCGACGGTGAAAATCGCCACCAACAGCGAGCTGGCGGCAAAGAAAAAGCACTGGATCGACTTTGATGCGGGCCAGCTGATTCACGGCAAAGCCATGCCGCAGCTGCTGACGGAATTCGTGGATACTATCGTGGAATTTGCTAACGGCAAGCAGACCTGTAACGAAAAGAACGACTTCCGCGAGCTGGCGATCTTTAAGAGTGGTGTGACGCTTTAATCGGTGCGGCCTGATGCCCTCACCCTGACCCTCTCCCACGGCGAGAGTGTACAAACACTAAAAACGGCAACCGTTGGTTGCCGTTTTGCATTTACCCTGTAGGCCCGGTAAGGCGTAGCCGCCACCGGGCTTTTGTTTTTAACTGCGCAGGGCATTCTTCGCTAAACGCGCGTCTTCCGCCTGACAGGCCGCTGCGGTAAAAAGCACGTCGGTAGAGGAGTTCAGCGCGGTTTCGCAGGAGTCCTGCAGCACGCCGATGATAAAGCCGACGGCCACAACCTGCATCGCAATCTCGTTCGGGATGCCGAACATATTACACGCCAGCGGGATCAGCAGCAGCGAACCGCCCGCCACGCCGGATGCGCCACAGGCACACAGTGATGCCACCACGCTCAGCAGCAGCGCGGTTGGCAGATCCACCGGAATGCCCAGCGTATGCACCGCCGCCAGGGTCAGAACGGTAATGGTGATTGCCGCGCCCGCCATGTTCACGGTTGCGCCCAGTGGGATCGACACGGAATAGGTATCGCGGTCCAGGTTCAGCTTCTCCGCCAGCGCCATGTTAACCGGAATGTTCGCCGCAGAGCTGCGGGTGAAAAAGGCATACACGCCGCTCTCGCGCAGGCAGGTCAGCACCAGCGGATACGGGTTGCGGCGGATCTGCCAGAACACCAGCAGCGGGTTGATCACCAGCGCCACCAGCAGCATACAGCCGACCAGCACAACCAGCAGCTGCGCGTAGCCCCACAGCGCGTCGAAACCGGTGGTTGCAAGCGTAGAGGAGACCAGCCCGAAAATACCGATTGGCGCAAAGCGAATCACCAGCTTCACCATAAAGGTCACGGCATTGGACAGATCGTTGACCAGGTTTTTCGTGGTCTCGTTACCATGACGCAGCGCGAAGCCCAGACCAATCGCCCAGACCAGGATGCCAATGTAGTTTCCGCTCATCAGCGCGGTGATGGGGTTAGAAACCATGCTCATCAGCAGTCCGCGCAGCACTTCGACAATGCCGGATGGCGGCGTGATGTCACCGGCCGCGCTGGTCAGGTGCAGCGTGGACGGGAACAGGAAGCTGAACACCACGGCCGTTAAGGCCGCCGAGAAGGTTCCCAGCAGATACAGGAACAAAATAGGGCGAATGTTGGTTTTTTGTCCGTGCTGGTGGTTGGCAATCGACGCCATGACCAGCATCAGAACCAGTACCGGTGCTACGGCCTTCAGCGCGCCAACGAAAAGGGTCCCGAGCAGCCCCGTGGCCTCCGCCGCAGGTTTTGACACCATCGCCAGCAGAATACCCAGCACCAGCCCGACCAGAATTTGTTTAACGAGGCTGCCCTGCGCCAGGCGCGCGAACAGTCCGCTTGATTGTGTGCTCATACGTATTTCCTGAGTGAAATTGCGTTCCATCCCGGATGTGCTCTTAGTCACATTTATGTCCGGATGTAAGTAAATGTTTGCCTGGTCGAGTATAGGGAATGCGCGAAAGGAAGGAAGCGTAAAATGCTGGATTTTACGTGTTGCGTCATGTTTTTTAACTATTGATTAACGAAAGTGCCGGGTGGCGCTACGCTTACCCGGCCTACATTGCATTTCCCCCTCTCCCAGTGGGAGAGGGGTCGGGGGTGGGGGCATCAGCCCTTTTATTCCACCTGCTGCTTCTTATCGTGCTGGCGGTTAACCCAGGTATTGATAATCAGCGTCACGATCAGAATGCCAAACACCACGCCGAGCGAAATGGCGATCGGGATATGGTAGAAATCGACGATCAGCATCTTGATACCGATAAACACCAGGATCACCGACAGACCGTACTTCAGCATTGAGAAGCGCTCCGCCGCGCCCGCCAGCAGGAAGTACATCGCACGCAGGCCGAGAATGGCGAAGAGGTTAGACGTCAGGACGATGAACGGGTCGGTGGTCACCGCGAAGATCGCCGGAATGCTGTCCACCGCGAAAATCACGTCGCTCAGCTCAACCAGAATCAGCACCAGCAGCAGCGGGGTGGCAAACAGAAGGCCGTTCTTGCGCACGAAGAAGTGCTCGCTCTCGATCTTGTCGGTCATGCGCAGATGACCGCGGATCCACTTCACCAGCGGGCGATCGCCAATCGCGGAGCCGTCCTCTTTCGCCAACGCCATTTTGACCCCGGTGAACAGCAGAAACGCGCCGAAGACGTACAGCAGCCATTCGAACTGGGTAATCAGCCAGCTGCCGGCGAAGATCATGATGGTACGCAGAATGATCGCCCCCAGCACGCCGTATACCAGCACGCGGCGCTGCAGGGCCGCAGGCACGGCGAAATAGCTGAACAGCATCAGCCAGACGAAGACGTTATCCACCGCCAGGGCTTTTTCAATCAGATAGCCGGTGAGGAAGGCGAGTGCCTGAGGATCGGCCACCGCGCGGCCTTCGGTCGAGGCCAGATACCACCAGAAGGCGGCACAGAAAAGCAGGGAGAGGGTGACCCACACCAGCGACCAGGCCGCAGCCTGTTTCATGGTCATGCCGTGCGCGCCGCGACGCCCCTGCAAAAAGAGGTCGATCGCCAGCATGATGAGCACGACAACCGCGAATCCGCCCCACAACATTGGAGTGCCGACAGAATGCATACTATTTTCCTTACACATAAAAAACAAAAACGGCCATGGTCAGAAGACGATAGCCGTTAGCTTTTTATGCATAGACCTCGCCTTCCGGCAAGGTCTCACTTACAACCACGAAGGTTGCCCGGCGACCGGATGCGGTATTGCACGCATCGTAATGACGATCCACCGACGAAGAAGTTACTCCCCTTTGCAGGTAACAAAATATGTCAGACCATTGGTTTCGTCAATGGTCTGCGCCGTTTCATTACACAGCTTTACGCGATAGCTTCCGCGCTCACGCCGTCAGCCGGGAACACCACGCCTGTCTGACGGCGGATCTCCGTTTGCAGCTTCGCCGTGGTGCGGCTCACCGCAAGGCCTGGGTGATTCACTTCGTTGTCTTCCACCAGACGGGCGAAGACCTCTGCCTCATAGAGCATAGTGTTAATATGCTGAGGCTGCGTCAGCTCCTGCGCTTTGCCGCCGCGCGGCACAAAGCTCACCTTCTGGCATTCGGAGATCTTCTCGATAACCAGCGAGCCCGCTTCGCCCTGAATTTCGCTCGGCAGCGCGGAATCGCTCACCTTGGAGTGCTGCAGCGTGACGCTGAAATCACCGTAATCCAGCACCGCTACACCGTGTGCATCCACGCCGCTCTCCAGCAGGCTGGCGGTGGCCGTCACGCCATGCGGCTCGCCCCACAGGGCCACGGCAGAGGCCAGGCAGTAGAAACCTATGTCCATAATCGAGCCGTTAGAGAAGGCCGGATTAAAGGTGTTCGGGTTCTCGCCGTCGAGATAGCGCTGGTAGCGCGACGAGTACTGGCAGTAGTTGATGAAGGCTTTACGCACTTTGCCAATTTTCGGCAGTGACTGCTGCAGCAACAGGAAATTCGGCAGGCTGGCGGTTTTGAAGGCTTCGAACAGCACCACCTGGTTTTCGCGGGCAAGCGCAATGGCCGCTTCGACTTCCTGGATATTCGACGCCAGCGGCTTCTCGCAAATCACATGCTTTTTATGGCTGAGGAACAGCTTCGTTTGCGGGAAGTGCAGGGAGTTCGGGCTGGCGATATACACCGCGTCAATGGCGTCGCTTTGCGCCATGTCATCAAGCGAGGTGAAGAGATGCTCAACGAGGTAATCGTTGGCAAAAATCTGCGCCTGCTCAAGGCTGCGGGAATAGACTGCGGTAAGTTTCAGTTTGCCGGTTTCGTGGGCGGCGTCGACGAACTGGCGCGTGATCCAGTTCGTTCCAATGACTGCGAAACGTATCATAAACGTTTACGTACTCCGTAGCGGGGAACCTTTAGCCACTGTAGCACGTCATCATGACAATTCGCGTGCGCTATTCCGCATTACCATTTAACGATAAATGCGTAAGCCACAGCCGGGTATCAAACTCCAGCTGATGGTACTGCGGCTCCATGTGGCAGCACAGGGAATAGAACGCTTTGTCGTGCTCTTTCTCCTTCAGGTGCGCCAGCTCGTGGACGACGATCATCCGCAGAAAGGCTTCCGGCGCGTTACGGAAAACCGTCGCGACGCGGATTTCGGCCTTCGCCTTCAGCTTGCCGCCCTGTACGCGGGAGACGGCGGTGTGCAGGCCGAGCGCGTTTTTCAGCACGTGGATCTTGTTGTCATACATCACCTTGTTGATCGGCGGCGCGCTCTTCAGATACCTGCTTTTCAGATCCTGCGTATACTGCCAGAGGGCCTTATCGGTCGCGAAATCGTGGGTGCCGGGATAGCGTTTTTCCAGCACCGCGCCGAGCTTCTGCTCGGCAATCAGGCTGCGAACCTGAGTCAGTAAATGCTCCGGATAGCCCTGGAGATAAGTAAGTTGGTTCATCAACGCCCCAAATCGACAGTAAAACGGGTATACTCACGCACCCTTTTCAGGGATACGCCAAATTTTACCATTCAGGAGGGCCGATGAGCCACTTAGACAACGGTTTCCGTTCACTCAACCTTAAACGTTTCCCGGAAACGGATGACGTTAACCCGCTTCAGGCGTGGGAAGCGGCGGATGAATATCTGCTGCAGCAGTTGGATGAGACTGAAATCCGCTGCCCGGTTTTGATCCTGAATGACGCCTTTGGCGCGCTGGGCTGCGCCCTGGCGGAGCACACGCCTTACAGTATCGGCGATTCCTACCTGAGCGAGCTGGCGACGCGTGAAAACCTGCGCCATAACGACATCGAAGAATCCAGCGTGAAGTTCCTCGACAGCACCGCGGACTACCCGCAGGCGCCGGGCGTGGTGCTGATCAAAGTGCCAAAAACCATGGCGCTGCTGGAGCAACAGCTGCGCGCGCTGCGTAAGGTCGTGACGCCGGAAACGCGCATTATCGCGGGAGCCAAAGCGCGCGATATTCACACTTCGACGCTCGAGCTGTTCGAGAAGGTCCTCGGCCCGACCACCACCACGCTGGCCTGGAAAAAAGCGCGCCTGATCAACTGTACCTTCAGCGCACCGGAGCTGGCCGACGCGCCGGAGACCCTGAGCTGGAAGCTGGAAGGGACCGACTGGACCATCCACAACCACGCGAACGTCTTCTCCCGCACCGGGCTGGATATCGGCGCGCGTTTCTTTATGGAACATCTGCCGGAAAATCTGGAAGGTGAGATTGTCGATCTGGGCTGCGGTAACGGCGTGATTGGGCTGACGCTGCTGGCGAAGAACCCGGACGCCAGCGTGGTGTTCAGCGACGAATCGCCGATGGCGGTGGCCTCCAGCCGTCTGAACGTGGAAACCAACATGCCGGAAGCGCTGGACCGCTGCGAGTTTATGATCAACAACGCGCTGTCCGGCGTAGAGCCGTTCCGCTTCAACGCCGTGTTCTGCAACCCGCCGTTCCACCAGAAGCACGCCCTGACGGATAACGTCGCGTGGGAGATGTTCCACCACGCGCGCCGCTGCCTGAAAATCAACGGCGAGCTATACATCGTTGCGAACCGCCACCTGGACTACTTCCACAAGCTGAAGAAGATTTTCGGTAACTGCGTCACCATTGCGACGAACAACAAGTTCGTGGTGCTGAAGGCGGTGAAGCTGGGACGTCGTCGTTAAATAACCAGTGCAAGCTGGGTGCCCTGCGCAATTGCCCGCCGCGCATCCAGCTCCATCGCCACGTCGCACCCGCCAATCAAATGCACCGTTTTACCGGCTTCGCGCAGCGGATCGGCCAGATCGCGCTTCGGCTCCTGCCCGGCGCATAAAATCACATGATCCACACGTAACAACTGCGGCTCGCCGCCGATCGTGACGTGCAGACCCTCATCGTCGATCTTCTGATAGCTTACCGCCGGGATCATCTTCACCCCGCGCGAGAGCAGGGTGGCACGGTGGATCCAGCCCGTGGTTTTGCCCAGCCCTTCGCCCGGTTTGCTGGCCTTGCGCTGCAGCATCACGATCTGGCGTGGGCTTTTCGGCAGCTGTGGCCCTTCCGGGCGCAGCCCGCCGGACTGGTTCAGGCTGGTGTCGATGCCCCATTCCACGCAAAACTCGGCAATGTTCTGGCTGGTGGCCTCGCCCGGCTGGCTTAAGTACATTGCGGTATCAAAGCCGATCCCGCCGCAGCCGATAATCGCCACCTTCTCGCCGACCGGCGTTTTGTCACGCAATACATCCAGATAGCTCAACACCTTCGGATGATCGATACCCTCGATCGCCGGCGTGCGCGGCACGATCCCGCTCGCCAGGATCACCTCGTCGAAACCGATCAGATCCGCTGCGCTGACAAACTGGTTAAGCCGCAGATCGACGCCCGTCAGCTCGATCATCCGGCGGTAGTAGCGCAGCGTTTCATAGAACTCCTCTTTGCCGGGGATCTGTTTGGCGATATTAAACTGCCCGCCAATCTCCGCCAGCGCATCAAACAGCGTCACGCTGTGCCCGCGCGAGGCGGCATTCACCGCAAACGCCAGCCCCGCCGGGCCTGCGCCCACCACGGCCAGGCGTTTTTTACTGACCGCCGCAACGATCGGCATTTTGGTTTCATGGCAGGCGCGCGGGTTAACCAGGCAAGAGGTGACCTTGCCGACGAAGATCTGATCCAGACAGGCCTGGTTACAGCCGATGCAGGTGTTGATCTCATCCGCACGGCCGCTTTGCGCTTTGGAGAGCAGTTCGGCATCCGCCAGGAACGGGCGCGCCATCGACACCATATCGGCGTCGCCTCGCGAAATCACATCGTCCGCCACCTGCGGATCGTTAATGCGGTTAGTGGTGACCAGCGGAACAGAGACTTTGCCTTTCAGTTTCCGTGTTACCCAGCTGAACGCCGCGCGCGGCACCGGCGTGGCGATAGTCGGGATGCGCGCCTCGTGCCAGCCGATGCCGGTGTTGATAATCGTGGCACCTGCGGCTTCAATCGCCTGCGCCAGCTGCACGGTTTCGTCGAACGTGCCGCCGCCTTCCACCAGGTCGAGCATCGACAGGCGGAAGACGATAATAAAGTCTGCGCCCGCACGTTCGCGCACCGCGCGCACCACCTCCACGGCAAAGCGCATCCGGCGGGCATAGTCGCCACCCCATTCGTCGTCGCGCTGGTTGGTGCGGGCCGCGAGGAACTCGTTAATCAGATAGCCTTCTGAGCCCATCACCTCAACGCCGTCGTAGCCCGCCTCGCGGGCCAGCGCCGCGCAGCGGGCAAAGTCGTCGATCAGCGCCAGGATCTCATCGTGGCTGAGGGCGTGAGGTTTAAAGCGGTTGATTGGCGCCTGAATGGCCGACGGCGCGACCAGGTTCGGCTGATAGCTGTAGCGTCCGGTGTGCAGGATTTGCAGGGCGATTTTACCGCCCTCGCGGTGTACCGCGTCGGTCACAATGCGGTGGTGCGGCAGCTGTGACGCATCGTTCAGGACCGCGCCGCCCTCCATGCCCACGCCGGAAGGGGCAGGGGCCACGCCGCCGGTGACAATCAGCGCCACACCGTGGCGGGCGCGCTCGGCATAGAAGGCTGCCAGACGCTCGGCCCCGTCCGGATGCTCCTCCAGCCCGGTGTGCATCGAGCCCATCAACACGCGGTTTTTGAGTGTGGTGAACCCCAGATCGAGAGGGGCGAATAACGACGGGTAGCGGCTCATAGTCTCTTCCAGTGTAAAATTATTGTTATGTGGTCGGATGAGTTACTAATTTAGCCAGCGGGGAGTAAAAGGGAAAAGGCGAATGCAGTGATTGTGATGGGATTCAAATATTGGTGTGGCCTGATGCCCTCACCCTAACCCTCTCCCACGGGGAGAGGGGACGTAATCTCCCTCTCCCTTAGGGAGAGGGCCGGGGTGAGGGGGATGTCCGCACCAGCCCCGGGGCCTGCCACATCGACGTCGTTAGCCCGCTGTCCACCAGCCCGAGCTGGTCCGCGTACACTGCCTGCCATTTCTGCATCATGCCGTCGTACAGCTCGCGGTGCTGCGGGTTCGGCGTGAACTCGCGGCTCCACTTCACCAGCCGCTCGCCCGTCGAGGCCATATCGGCAAACAGCCCCGCGCCCGCGCCGGCGGCAATCGCGCAGCCGAGCGCCGTTGCCTCTTTCACTTCCGGCACGCGCACCGGCAGCCCGGTGACGTCGCTTAAAATCTGACTCCACAGGGCGCCCTTAGCCCCGCCGCCCGCAAACACCAGGCTTTCAAACGTCACGCCGGAGAAGCGCGAGATCTGCGCCAGGTTGCAGGCCGAGACAATCGCCGCGTTCTCCTCCAGGGCGCGGAACAGCGTCGCTTTGTTGCACTTTTCCGGGTCGATGGAGAGGTTAATAAACGACGGCGCGGCGTGGTACCACTGCTTGAAATGCATCGCGTCGGAGAAGATCGGCATCACCCCGTGGGAGCCCGCCGGCACGCGGCTGGCCATCTCTTCCAGCAGGGAATAGGTGTCCATCCCCATTCGCTCGGCAATCAGCTTTTCCTCGGCGCAGAAGGCGTCGCGGAACCAGCGCATGGTCAGCCCGGTAAAGAAGCTGATCGACTCCGCCTGCGCCATGCCGGGGATAACGTGCGGGTTCACGCGGATGTTCATGTCGGGGTCGGTGCGCACCTGCGGCAGATTGACCACCTGCTGCCAGAAGGTACCGCCCAGCACCGCCGTCTGGCCGGCGCGGACCACGCCCAGCCCCAGACAGCCCAGCTGCACGTCGCCGCCGCCCATGACGACCGGCGTGCCTTCGCGCAGGCCGCTTTGCTGTGCGGCCTCTCGGGTGATAGCGCCCAGCACGGTGCCGGTCTCTTTTACCGGGGAGAGAATATCGGCACGCAGCCCGGCCATGTCCAGCAGCGCCGGACGCCAGTCGCGGGAGAAGAGATCCAGCATGCCGGTGGTGCCCGCGTTAGACGGGTCGACCGCCAGCTCGCCGGAGAGCTTCGCCGCCAGCCAGTCGCTGATCATGGTGATGGTCGCGGCCTTGCGGTAAATATCCGGGCGATGGTGCGCCAGCCACAGCAGGCGCGGCATGGCGCTCAGCGCCAGCGTCTGGCCGGAAACCTCATACACCTCGGATTCAAAACGATCGTCGTGGATCTCTTTGAGTTCGGCCACCTCGCGGCTGGCGCGGGCGTCGACGTTGGCGCAGGCCCAGATGGCCTCGCCGTTGCGGTCATACAGCACGATCCCTTCGCGCATTGAGCAGCAGGCGACAGACTTAATATCCGCCGCGCTCAGGCGCGCACGTTCCAGCGCCTGATGAATGCACCGGCAGGCCAGCAGCCAGTTGGTCTCGAGGTCGAACTCCATCGATCCCGGCACGTTCTCCACGCTCAGGTGCTTCCACTCGGCCTGGCCGACGGCAATCTGGTTGCCCTGTAAATCGAAAATAACGGCGCGAACGCTGCCTGTCCCTGCATCTAACGCTAAAAGGTAACTCATGAGCTTGCCTCGTTGTTAGCGCAGGGCCTGCCCGTTACGTCAGGGCCAGCACCGCGCGGGCTGTCGTCTCCTCCGTCACCAGGCCATTGATACGGCGACCCTTCAGTGCGGCATAAATCGCATCGGCTTTCTCTTCCCCTCCGGCCACGCCAACGATGGTGGGCAGCTGCGCCAGTTCATCGAGCGTGACGCCCAGCAGTTCTTTGTGGATCTCCAGCTCCTCAACGCACTCGCCTTCGGCATTGAGGAAATAGCCGAGAATGTCGCCGACCGCGCCTTTGCGGGCGTACATCAGCTGTTCACCTTCGCTGATATAGCCGGATCGCAGTATCGTGGCGTCACGGCGCTGGTTCACTGAACCAATGCCGACCACTGCCACGTCGGCGGCGGTCGCGGCGAGGATCACGTCCCGTACGCTGGTCTCGCGTTTTAAGATCCCGGCAACCTCTGCGGATGACACGCGAAGCGGGGCGGGGATCATGCTGACGCTGCAGGCCGCGTCCAGCTGGCCGATACCGGTCATATACGGCCCGACGCCGCCGGAGAGCGTCACCAGGCGGATCTGCTGCGAGCTGATAAAGCCGCTCAGGTGCTGCAGGCTGCTCATGGTGGTTTCACCAAACCCCACCGCCAGCAGCTGGCCGGGCTCCAGCACGCCCATCAGCGACTGCGCCGCGCCAATGCCGAGCCGCACGTTCATCGGCGGCGTATTTAACGCGGGCATCACGCGCACCAGCTTCAGGCCAAAGCGCTGCTGTAGCTCGGTTTCCAGCGACAGGCAGCCCTCGTAGCGGGAGTTAATCTGCACGCGGATCACCCCTGACTGACGGCCTTTTTCCAGCAGGCGGGAGATCTTCAGGCGCGGCAGCCCGAGCCGCTCGCCGATGTCGTTCTGGGTTAATCCGTCGTGGTAGTAGCACCAGGCCACGCGCGCCACGAGTTCCTCTTCCGCCAGTGCCAGCCCGGCAAACCGTCCTTCTTCCGCAGTGCGTTTATCGCTCATAGTTGAACTCTTATAAAAATTTAGATCATATGTTCGTGATGGCGCGAAGGGAAAGTGTGAGCCACGCGACAAAACGGATCTTTTCGATCGTTTCTGGTTTATCTGTATCTCAATCGATAAAACTGTGATCCCTGCACGGTTGTAAATATAGTTCACCGTCTACGCTTTTGAACATTATTAAATCTAAAAATCATTTGTTCAATAGCGGAGCGATGATGACACCACTTCTCGACGCGCGGAATATCAGCAAGCAGTTCTCAGGCGTGCCGGTCTTGAAAGGCATTGATTTCACGCTGCTTGCGGGCCAGGTGCACGCCCTGATGGGCGGAAACGGCGCGGGAAAATCGACGCTGATGAAGATCATCGCCGGGGTGGAAACGCCGGACAGCGGTGAACTTTGTGTCGAGGGGCAGTCATATGCGCGGCTCACGCCCGCTCAGGCGCACGGGTTAGGCATTTATCTGGTGCCGCAGGAGCCGCTGCTGTTCCCCAACCTGACGGTGCGGGAAAATATCCTGTTTCGCCTGCCGCGCGAACGCGATCTGGAAAAGCGGCTGGCGGAGAAGCTCCAGCAGCTACAGTGCCAGCTTAACCTCGACGCCGCTGCCAGCACCCTGGAAGTGGCGGATCAGCAGATGGTGGAGATCCTGCGCGGGCTGATGCGCAACGCCAGGATCCTGATCCTCGACGAACCCACGGCCTCCCTCACGCCCGGCGAAACCGAGCGGCTGTTCCGCCAGATCCGCGCCCTGCAGGCGCTCGGCGTCGGGATTGTCTTTATCTCGCACAAGCTGCCGGAAATTCGCATGCTTTCGAGCCACGTCTCGGTGATGCGCGACGGCGCGGTGGTGCTGAGCGGCGAAACCGCGCAGTTTGACGACAGCGCCCTGATCGCCGCCATGACGCCGGTAAGCCGGGAGAAATCCCTCAGCGATACGCAAAAGCTGTGGCTGGCGCTGCCGGGCAACCGCCGCACCCAGCCGCAGGATTTCCCGGTGCTGCGCGTTGACGATCTCACCGGGGAAGGGTTTATCGATCTCAGCCTTGAGATCTACGCCGGAGAGATCGTCGGCCTGGCCGGGCTGGTGGGATCCGGGCGCACCGAGTTTGCGGAAACGCTCTACGGCCTGCGGCCCGTGCGCGGTGGGCGCGTCTGGCTGGAAAACCAGGAGATCACCGGCGATCCGGTAAGTTCACGCCTGGAAAAAGGGCTGGTTTACCTGCCGGAAGACAGGCAGGTGTCCGGCCTGTTCCTCGACGCGCCGATCCGCTGGAACACGGTGGCGCTGAACGAGCCGTCGATTTGGCAGCGGCGCAAGCGGGAGTCTGCGGTGGTGGAACGCTATCACCGGGCGCTGGGGATCAAGCTCAACCATGCGGATCAAACCGTGCGCACGCTCTCCGGCGGCAACCAGCAGAAGGTGCTGCTGGCGCGCTGTCTGGAGGCCAACCCCTTATTACTGATCGTCGATGAACCGACGCGCGGGGTGGACGTCTCGGCGCGCGCCGACATCTATCAGCTGCTTAAAAGCGTGGCGGCGCAGAACGTGGCGGTGCTGATGATCTCAAGCGATCTCGACGAGTTTCCGGGGCTCGCGGACCGGGTGCTGGTGATGCATCAGGGCGTGCTCAGCGGCGAGCTGCCGCGCCACGCCGTCAGCCTCGACAGGATGATGGCGCTGGCGTTTGGAGGGCAATCATGAAGACCTTACTCAAAAACCGCGAGCTGAGCGCGTTTCTCGCCATTCTGGCGCTGTTCGCCGTGCTGGTGGCGCTGAACCCGTCATACTTCAGCATGCAGACACTGGGGATGATCTTCGCCAGCTCGCAGATCCTGATCCTGCTGGCCATCGGCGCGGCGCTGGTAATGCTGACCCGTAATATCGACGTGTCCGTCGGCTCCATCGTCGGGCTGTCCGCCATCGCCGTCGGCGTGGCGCTTAATAGCGGCTACAGCCTGCCCGTTTCCATTCTCTTCGCGATGTCTATTGGCGCGTTGGCCGGGGCGTTCAACGGGTTCCTGGTGGTGGGGCTGCGCATCCCGGCGATTGTCGCCACCCTCGGCACGCTGGGGCTGTACCGCGGCGCGATGCTGCTCTGGACCGGCGGAAAGTGGATTGAAGGGCTGCCGCCCTGGCTGAAATCCCTCTCTGAGCCTGCCGCCATCGGCATTTCGCCGCTCGGCATGCTGGTGTTGATTATCGCCGTCGTGGGCGCATGGACGCTGTCGCGCACCGCGTTCGGGCGTGATTTCTACGCGGTGGGGGATAACCTCGCCGCCGCGCGCCAGCTGGGCGTGGCGGTGAACCGCACCCGCATGATCGCCTTTACCCTGAACGGCATGCTGGCGGCCTGCGCCGGGATCGTTTTTGCCGCGCAGATTGGCTTTGTGCCCAACCAGACCGGCAGCGGGCTGGAGATGAAGGCCATCGCCGCCTGCGTGCTCGGGGGGATTTCGCTGCTGGGCGGCACGGGCACGCTGGTTGGCGCGTTGCTCGGCGCCTTCTTCCTGACCCAAATCGACACCGTGCTGGTGCTGTTCAGGCTCCCGGCGTGGTGGAACGACTTTATCGCCGGGCTGGTGCTGCTGGGCGTTTTGGTGCTCGACGGGCGCCTGCGCCAGGCGCTGGCACGCCATCAGCGGGCGCTGAAGTACGGCCGCTTCCAGCCGGGTAACAAAGGGGGAAAGCACGTCACCCCGTTTCCCAAACGCAAAAAAGAGGTGGCGTAAATGAGGCTTAACTGGGAAAGCGCGCTGCTCATTTTGCTGGTGCTGGAGATCCTGCTCTTCGGCGCCATCAACCCGCGCATGCTCGACATCAACATGCTGTTATTCAGCACCAGCGATTTTATCTGCATTGGCATCGTGGCGCTGCCGCTGACGCTGGTGATTATCAGCGGCGGGATCGACATCTCCCTCGGCTCGACCATCGGTCTGTGCGCGATTGCGCTGGGGGTGATGATGCAGGCCGGGTGGCCGATGGCGGTCGCCATTCCGCTGACGCTGCTGCTGGGACTGCTGTGCGGGCTGGTAAACGCGGCGCTGATCCACTACACCGGCATCAGCCCGCTGGTGATTACCCTCGGCACGCTCTACCTCTACGGCGGCGGGGCGCTGCTGCTCTCCGGCATGGCGGGGGCCACGGGCTATGAGGGCATCGGCGGCTTCCCGGACAGCTTCACGGCGTTCGCTAACCTCACGGTGCTGGGTCTGCCGATCCCGCTGGTGCTGTTCGCGGTGATTACCGTTTTCTTCTGGCTGATTACCCACCGCGGGCGCTTTGGCCGTCACCTGTTTTTGATCGGGCAAAACCCGCGCGCGGCGCGCTATGCGGCGCTGTCGGTGAACGGCATGCCCTACGCGCTGTACGGCCTGGTGGGCGTGGCCTCGGCGATTGCCGCGCTGGTGATGGTCTCCTATTTCGGCTCCGCGCGTTCGGATCTGGGGCGTGATTTGCTGATGCCTGCGCTCACCGCCGCCGTGCTGGGCGGGGCCAATATCTACGGCGGGTCAGGTTCGGTTGTCGGTACGGCGCTGGCGGCGCTGCTGGTGGGCTACCTGCAGCAGGGTTTACAGATGGTCGGCATCCCTAACCAGGTGTCGAGCGCGCTGTCAGGGGCGCTGCTGGTTGTGGTGGTGATGGGACGTTCGCTGAGTCTGCACCGCGAGTGGGTGCGTTCTCTCTTTAGAAAACTATCCGGAGCGTAAGATGAAAACAAAACTGATAGTCCTGGCAATGGCCCTCAGCTTCGCCTCGGCGCAGGCGGCGGACCGCATTGCCTTTATCCCGAAGCTGGTGGGCGTGGGGTTCTTCACCAGCGGCGGCAACGGCGCGAAAGAGGCGGGGAAAGACCTTGGCGTGGACGTGACCTACGACGGCCCGACCGAGCCGAGCGTCTCCGGCCAGGTGCAGCTCATCAATAACTTCGTCAACCAGGGCTATAACGCCATCATCGTCTCCGCCGTGTCCCCGGATGGGTTGTGTCCGGCGCTGAAGCGCGCGATGCAGCGCGGCGTCAAGGTCCTGACCTGGGACTCCGACACCAAACCGGAGTGCCGCAGCATCTACATCAACCAGGGGACGCCGGAACAGCTCGGTGGCCTGCTGGTTGAGATGGCGGGCAAGCAGGTCACCAAACCGAACGCTAAAGTGGCGTTCTTCTACTCAAGCCCGACCGTCACCGATCAGAACCAGTGGGTGAAAGAGGCGAAGGCCAAAATCGAGAAAGATCATCCCCAGTGGCAGGTCGTGACGACCCAGTTTGGCTATAACGACGCCACCAAATCCCTGCAGACTGCCGAAGGGATCTTAAAAGCGTATCCGGATCTGGATGCGATCATCGCCCCGGACGCCAACGCGCTGCCGGCGACGGCGCAGGCGGCGGAAAACCTGAAGCGGGAAGGGGTGGCGATTGTTGGCTTCAGCACACCGAACGTCATGCGACCGTACGTTGAGCGCGGCACGGTGAAAGCCTTTGGCCTGTGGGACGTAGTGCAACAGGGCAAAATTGCGGTCAATGTCGCCGATCGCCTGCTGAAAAAAGGCGATCTTAACGTCGGCGACAGCGTGGACGTAAAAAATATCGGCGCGCTGAAGGTCGAACCGAACAGCGTGCAGGGCTACCAGTATGAGGCGAAGGGCAACGGCATCGTGCTGCTGCCGGAGCGGGTGGTGTTCACCAAAGAGAACATCAGCAAATACAATTTCTGACGGGGGAGCAAATGGCTGATTTAGACGACATCAAAGACGGCAAGGATTTTGGCATCGGCACGCCGCAGAAGAATGTGCCTTACACCCTGAAGGGCTGCGGCTCGCTGGACTGGGGCATGCAGTCCCGCCTGGCGCGCATCTTCAACCCGCAGAGCAACCGCACGGTGATGCTGGCCTTTGACCACGGCTACTTTCAGGGGCCGACCACCGGCCTTGAGCGCATCGATCTCTCCATCGCGCCGCTGTTTGGCGAAACCGACGTGCTGATGTGCACCCGCGGCATCCTCAGGAGCCAGGTGCCAGCCGCGACGAACAAACCGGTGGTGCTGCGCGCCTCCGGCGGTAACTCGATTCTGGGCGAGCTGTCGAACGAGTGCGTGGCGGTGGCGATGGAAGATGCGCTGCGCCTGAACGTCTGCGCGGTGGCGGCGCAGGTGTATATCGGCAGCGAGTTTGAGCATCAGTCGATCAACAACATCATCAAGCTTGTCGATGCGGGCGCGCGCTACGGCATGCCGACGCTGGCAGTGACGGGCGTCGGTAAAGAGATGGCGCGGGACGCGCGCTATTTCTCGCTGGCCAGCCGCATCGCCGCCGAAATGGGGGCGCAGTTCGTCAAAACCTACTACGTGGACGAGGGCTTTGAAAAAGTGACCGCCAGCTGCCCGGTGCCGATTGTGATCGCCGGGGGCAAAAAGCTGCCGGAGCACGAGGCGCTGGATATGTGCTGGCGGGCGATCGACCAGGGCGCGTCCGGCGTGGACATGGGGCGCAATATCTTCCAGTCCAGCGCGCCGCTCGCCATGCTGAAGGCGGTGAAAAAAGTGGTTCACGAGAACTGGAACGCCCGCGATGCGTTCCAGTTCTGGCAGGAAGAGAAACAGGGAGAAGCAAAATGAACGTGACGCTGGTTGAGATCAACATTAAGCCCGAGCGGGTGGACGAGTTTCTGGAGGTGTTTCGCGCCAACCACGAGGGGGCAATCCAGGAGCCGGGAAACCTGCGCTTTGACGTATTGCAGGACCCGAGGGTGAAGACCCGGTTCTTTATCTACGAAGCCTATAAAGACGAAGAGGCGGTGCTGGCGCACAAGCAAACCCCGCACTATCTGGCGTGCGTGGATAAGCTTGAGGAATTGATGTCGGAGCCGCGCAAGAAACGCAGTTTTGTGGGGCTGTTGCCGGAGTAGCGGAGTTACCCGACAGAGCCTGTCTGTCGGGTAAACACGTTGTCAGAAATTAACCTTCTGCAGTGTCATTATCAAATTATCAGCACTGTATTTACTCAGTAGCTTTTCATCCACATGGGGGAGAGGGCTTTGCAAAAAGTCCTGAAGACCTTCAAGATCATCCACGTTATAAATAAAGATTCGTGCAGGGTCGTAAAGATCCATGCTTCGAATCGACGCGTTTGTGGTAATTAATTTTTTATTGAAAATAAGTGCTTCCAAAGCACGTAGCGTTAATCCTCGTTGCTCTGGTTTATTGATTTCCAGTAAAGCAGAGGCGTGCTTCACCTTCTCAATGTTTTCGATGTAGCTAAGCCTTTTATTTTGACAGTTGTCCGGATAGCTATCATGATTATTGTATTTATCCAACAGATAAAAATCGGGTTTATAACCGCTATTCTCAAGTTCAGGCGTAAGTATTTTTAGGATTTCTGCACGAATCGGTTCATAGCCTCCAACAAAAAAACAGCGCTTATTCTCGATCTTGCTTTCTTTTTGTAACCGTTGAATTTCATGCAGGCTGAACGGTAAAAATTGCTCAATCATTGCCAGGCTATAGCGTTGGCAGTCAGCAGAGTCAAAACTAAATATTACGTCAAATACCGGGCGAACCGTTTCGATATAGTCTTCGTCTTCTTTGAGTTGACCCAGGAGGCGGCGCTTGCGTGTTAAGGCCACAACCGAATCGCGCAGGATTAACACTTTTTTGCACGGCATGCTGGCAATATAATCCAGGAAGGGGAAAACGCTATAGCCGTTACATATTACAATATCATCTGGTTTTATCGCTGATAATTTAACTGCACAATGAAAACGTTTATGCCATTTTTTTAACAGCGTGCCGGGCATAAGGGCATTAACTGATTTATAGCGCCGCATAATACGATTAATTTTCATGACGGGATAATCCTTCGCCAGAGAATTAAGCATCATAATTTCAAAATCATTTACCCATTCCAGAAAATAGTAGCGCATGGTCCCTCAAGGTTGATGGTCGATTTTTTCCAAATGATATCCTATTCCAAAGGGAGAATCATTATGCCGGTATGCTGAGGTTGTATTGCTTTTGTAGGCCGGGTAAGCGCTAGCGCCACCCGGCGTTGTTCAGGCCAGCACCAGATCCGCAATTATTGCAGCAAGCGCTTCGCGCGGCTCACCCTGAATAGCCTGAAGGGGGAAGGGTAGCGCGGGCGTTTCCACTTTCCCCAGCATTTCTGCCGCTGCCGCTACCACCCGCAAACTACCATAATGGCGGAACAGCGCCCAAAGCGGCTCCAGCCGCTCGGATTGTGCCGACTCTTTCGAACGGGCAATCGCCAGCGCTGTTTGCGGAAACAACCCGCCGACCACTGAGTACCAGACGTCAAACCCGGCCTGCAGGGCGGAGGCCGCTCGCCAGTCACCGGCGATGCCCAGCGTGACGGTATCCGGAAGACGAGCGCGTACCTGCGACAGGTCCTCCGGCACGCGGCCAAGCTTTATGGACCCTATATTCGGCAGGGCCGCGGCGGCAAATAACAGTTCATCGCTAAACGAAAAACCAGTCGTGGCGGGATTATCGTAAATGCACAGCGGTACGGAGATCTGGCGGGTCACCGTCTCATAGAGATGAAACACTTCGTCTTCCGTTAATCGCTGGTACGACACGGGTGCCAGCAGTACGCCGGAGACTCCTGCCGATTGCGCGTCGTCAGCCAGACGCAGAATATCGTCCAGCCGCAATGCGCCGATGCTGACGATGACCGGAATGTCATCAGCATGCGCCACCGCGCAGCGTGCGATCCGACCGCGCTTTTCAACGGTCAGATAGGCGTAACTTCCCGTTGAGCCCAAAATGCCGAGTGAATCCACGCCAGCGTCGACCACGGGGCGCAGAAGATTGATGAAGGAGTGCTCGTCAAACGTCCCCTCTTTCAGGGGGGTTAACGGAAACGCGCTTAACCCGTGAAACATCGTGATGTCCTCCTACAGCGTCAGCAGCTGAACCCGAGCCGTGGCTCCCGGCATCAGCCGCTGCAGGTTGTTGACCAGCTCTTCTCCTGCCTCTTCCAGTGCCGCAAGCGGCATTGACGGCAGGCTTTCAAGAATAAACCACATAGATTGTGCCTGGCTGTCCAGACGGGTACGGACCCCCTGTCGCCAGTTCCAGCGGCGGCAGGTGACGCCGAGGTCGTCTCGCCAGATAACCTCGCCAGCATCCGGGTATTCCACCACCGGCTCTCCCTCCTTAAAGGTATCAAACGGCTCGCTGCCGTCTGCCAGCGTCAGGCGCGGCGCACCCGAGTACGCCGCGAGATTTTCCCCACCCACCGGAATGGCATAGCGAATGCTCACCGCGTTATAGATATCCACCACCGGATCCAGCGACGGCAGCGAACCGTCTTTCAGTACCCGCTTGCGCAGGGCGGAAGCCGAGCAGGGCGTGCGTTTCGGTTTCGCGCCGAAGGCTTTAAACACCTCATCCCAGTCTGAAAGATGTGCATCAGCCCACGGCACATCATCATTCAACATCAGCTGGCAGGCCTGCGCCAGCGCGGCGGGCGCAACCTCCGGGTGGGTAATCGGCGCAGCTTCAACCAGAATGCTCAGCGCCCGAAAGCCCGGGGCAATCCCGGCAAGACGCGAATCTATTGACGGCGTAACGAGAGACATAAATAATCCTGTATTGACTGTTTTATACCATGGTAGTGACCAATGACTGTTAAAGTCAATATAATGACTGATTCGGGTGCCGATGTTGCCCAGGTAAGCCTGGCCGTGGCGAACCGCATCCGCAACTGGCGTAAAGAGAAAAAGCTGTCGTTGGACGAGCTGTCCCGCCGGGCCAGCGTCAGTAAAGGCATGCTGGTGGAGATCGAAAAGGGCGCAGCCAACCCCAGTATCGCCATCTTGTGCAAGCTGGCCGCCGCGCTCGGCATCTCCGTAGCGGATATCGTCAACGTCTCCAGCGAGCCGCTGGTGCATGTTATCGAAGAGGCCGCGATTCCGGTTCTGTGGCAGGGCGCACAGGGTGGATGCGCCAGACTGCTGGCGGGAACGGCAGGCCCGGATATGATTGAGCTATGGCAGTGGGAGATGCAGCCGGGAGAGCGCTTTACCTCTCCGGGGCACCCGGCGGGAACCTTTGAGCTGCTGCACGTGAACGAAGGCGTTTTAACGCTGACGGTGGACGAGACGGTGACGCAGGTTGCTGCAGGCAAATCGGCGGTGGCGAAAACGGAAGCTGCGCACGGTTATGCCAATGAGGGAAAAAACGTTCTGCGCTTTACCATGACGGTGGCGGAGTTCCACCGCTAAAAAACCCGGGCCTGCAACTGCCTGCAGGCCCGGTGATTTTTTACGCCTCTTCCACACTTATTCTCAGCGCTGCCAGCGCTTTACGCGCCGCTTTCAGCACCTGCTCGCACTGTTCAATCGTCAGCGTCAGCGGCGGTTCAATGCGGATGGTTTTCGAGTTGTTGAGCGTTCCGGCGACCAGCACCCGCTGGCGGAACATCTCGCTCGCGAAGCTATAGCCGGTTTCGTTATCGACAAACTCAATCGCCATCAGCATCCCTTTGCCACGCGCGTCCTGCACCAGGTCCGGATACTCCCGGCCTAGCTGACGGAAGCCGTCCAGCAGCATGTCGCCTTTCTGCTCCGCCTGGGCGGGCAGGTTTTGCTCCAGCAGTACGTTGATGGTCGCCAGCGCGGCCGCACAGGCCAGCGGATTACCGCCAAAGGTGGTGGTATGCAGGAACGGGTTGTCGAACAGCACCGAGAAGACCTCTTCAGTCGCAACCGTCGCACCAATCGGCATCACGCCGCCGCCGAGCGCCTTCGCCAGGCACAGGATGTCCGGCTGAACGTTTTCGTGCTCGCAGGCAAACATTTTGCCAGTGCGCCCCATCCCGGTCTGGACTTCGTCGAGGATCAGCAGCGCGCCAAACTCATCGCACAGCTGACGCACGGCGGGCAGATAGCCCTGCGGAGGGAGGATTACGCCGCCTTCACCCTGAATCGGCTCCAGGATCACCGCGGCCACGTCATCGCCGGTTTTACGGCATTCGCTCAGCACGGTGCGCATGGCGTTGATGTCGCCAAACGGCACGTGGCGGAAGCCCGGCAGCAGCGGCATAAACGGTTTGCGGAAGGTGGATTTGGCGGTAGCAGACAGTGCGCCCAGAGATTTACCGTGGAACGCGCCGCTGGTGGCGATAAAGGTGAATTTCCCGCGCGGTGACTGGTACGCTTTGGCGAGTTTAATCGCCGCTTCGACCGATTCCGTGCCGCTGTTGCTAAAGAAGCTGTACTTCAGTTTGCCGGGCGTTAAGGCCGCCAGCGTTTTCGCGAGCATGGCGCGAAGCGGGTCGAGCAGTTCCTGGCTATGGAGAGGTTGTTTCGCAAGTTGATTCTGTACGGCGGAAACCACAACTGGATTACGGTGCCCCACGTTGAAGATACCAAAACCACCCAAGCAATCGATAAACTCCTGTCCCTGGGTGTCGACAAGCGTGTTAAGACTCCCCGCTTGCCACTCTACGGCTCCGTAATCCCCGCCGGCGGTAACAGATTTGCGATACTCCAGAAAACCTGGATTGACGTGCTCTTTAAAGTAATCGATGACCTCTCGGTTAAGTTGTTTCATCTCCTCATGATCGAGCGTTCGCTTCTCAATGAGATTCAGTGCGTGCGCGGTACAGGCAAGAGCCGAGGCGCTGGAAGGTAACCTGTTCAAAATGTGCTCCCGGGGATCGCGTATCACATGATACTGGTTTAAGTATTGCAGGGATTACGCCACTTCAGATGACTTAACGAAAATCGGGATAAACGCCAGGTTAAAATAATGTTGCACAATATTTAATCATGCCGGAGCAACCGAAACGGGATTTAGCGGTACAGGACAGAAAGGATAAATGAGGGCGGAAAACCGCATCTGCACTAAAGAAGTGCATTCGCTGCAACTTAAGTGGGCATTAACTGGTCATGCTTTACAGGTAATTTCTTTGCGAAAGTATTTGAAATCAATGAATTATAAAATCGTACAAAAAGTATGGTTTAAGTGAAATCTGCGATCTTCATCAAGTTTAACAACTAAAGATAAATTGTTTACCGCCGAAAAAACATTGACCCACAAAATTAACATTCAAATAACCTGCAAGGGATGCCCACGATGTCCTCTCCAACCTATGTCACCCAGAATGAATATCCTCTGGACGATGACACCACCTTAATGTCTACCACAGACGTCCACAGCTACATCACACACGCCAACGACACCTTTGTGCAGGTGAGCGGCTACCAGCTCGATGAGCTGACGGGCCAGCCGCACAATATGGTGCGCCACCCCGATATGCCAAAAGCCGCGTTTGCCGATATGTGGTACACGCTGCAGCAGGGCGAGCCGTGGAGCGGAATTGTCAAAAACCGGCGCAAAAACGGTGACCACTACTGGGTGCGTGCGAATGCGGTGCCGATGGTGCGCCAGGGGCAGGTGACAGGCTATATGTCCATTCGCGCCAAAGCCACAGCGGAAGAGATTGCCGCCGTGGAGCCGCTCTACCGGGCGCTGAACGACGGAAGCTGTAAGAAACGTATTCATAAAGGGCTGGTGGTTGGAAAAGGCTGGCTGGGCAAACTGCCGGCTATGCCGCTGCGCTGGCGCGTGCGCAGCGTGATGGCGGCGCTTTTTGCCGTTCTCGCCGCCACGCTGATCGCGACCTCCGCCGGGTGGATGCCGCTCGCTGCAGCCGCTCTGGTCATGCTGCTGGGGACACTGCTGTTTGAGCTGCAGATTGTCCGCCCGGTAGAGAATGTGGCGCGACAGGCCCTGAAGGTCGCAACCGGAGAGCGCAACAGCGTGCAGCATCTGAACCGCAGCGACGAGCTGGGGCTGACGCTGCGCGCGGTCGGGCAGCTGGGCCTGATGTGCCGCTGGTTAATCAATGACGTGTCGAGCCAGGTGGTGAGCGTCCGTGACGGCAGCGACAGGCTGGCACAGGGAAATGAAGATCTGAACGATCGGACGCGTCAGACCGTGGCGAACGTGCAGCAGACCGTCGCGACAATGAACCAGATGGCCGCTTCCGTTCAGAGTAACTCTGAAACCGCCGCCGAGGTGGATAAACTCTCCGTGGCCGCGAGCAGCGCGGCGACGAAAGGGGGCAACGCGATGCAGACCGTTGTCAAAACCATGGATGACATTGCCGACAGCACGCAGCGAATTGGCTCGATTACCTCCCTGATTAACGATATCGCTTTCCAGACCAATATTCTGGCGCTGAACGCGGCGGTTGAAGCGGCAAGGGCAGGAGAGCAGGGAAAAGGTTTTGCCGTGGTCGCGGGCGAAGTGCGCCATCTCGCCAGCCGAAGCGCCAGTGCCGCCAATGATATTCGTAAACTCATTGATGCCAGCGCCAGCAAGGTGCAGTCCGGCTCTGAGCAGGTTCACGCCGCAGGTCGCACGATGGATGATATTGTCGAGCAGGTGAAAAACGTGACGCAGCTTATCGCCCAGATCAGCCACGCGACCTCCGAGCAGGCAACCGGACTGTCAGAGTTGACCCGCGCGGTGGCCGAACTCGACAGCATCACGCAGAAAAACGCCGACCTGGTCGAAGAGAGCGCCCACATTTCTGCGATGGTGAAGCACCGCGCCGGACGCCTTAAGGATGCGGTAACTGTGCTTCATTGAGTCAGTAATGTTCTAAAAAAGCCGTTTATTTCGTAAGGAATAAACGGCTTTTTATTTTCTGGTTGTGACTATTAATGTATTTTATTGTTAATTTAATATTAAATAACTAAAGAAAGTGCCTCAGTTATTTATCCCTGCCTAAGTCAGTTATCCAGAACGCTATTTTGAAAAATACCCCTCCGGTGGTCTGGTAACGATCGATGGAGCAATATTAATAGCCTCTACCTATCCATTGCGACGGTTATGAAATAAAAAAACGATCAAACTCATAAAGTTAGCGAAATCGTTACCGATAACAGCGATCGTCTGAGAAATAATCACATCGATGGAGAAAATATGTTCTTACATGACGTAAAGATCGGCACGAAATTATTTCTGGCGTTTGGGTTCTTTATTGTCCTGATGGCGCTCAGCGCGAGCCTGTCTCTGATAAGCCTGAACCGGGCTAATAACGGGATGCAATCGATTATTACCAGCGATTATCCGACCACGGTAAAAGCGAACCAGTTAATCGATAACTTCCAGGAATTTATTAGCACTCAACAGCTGATGCTGCTGGACGAGCAGGGCACTTACACGGGGCAATCTCAGCAGCGCCTGAAAGAGATCAGCGAGCACATCACGGTGATCCTGGGCGAGCTGAACAACGCGCTGCAGGATCAAAAGTCTCAGCAGGTGCTGGCGGAGATCCGCAGCGTGCGCCAGCAGTATCTGGACTCGCGCTACCGCATTTTGCAGGCGGTGCAGAACAACAATCGTGCGGGCGCTATTCAGGAGATGATGACCACCACCCTCGCCGTGCAGCAGGCTTATAAAGCGAAGGTGAAGGAGCTGATTACCATTCAAAACAGCGAGATGCAGAGTGCCGGCGCGCAGGTGGAAGGGGATTTCAGGTCTAACCGACTGCTGCTGATCCTGCTCACGCTCTTTAGCATTGCGGCAGGCAGCCTGATTGGCTGGTTTATCGTGCGCGCTATCACTCGTCCGCTCGGCGAGGCGGTACATTTTGCAAAAGCCATTTCTGAGGGCGATCTCACGGGCAGCATCACGCCACACGGCAAAGACGAAACGGGTCTGCTGCTGCATGCGCTGATGGAGATGAAAACGCGACTGCTGGACATCGTGCAGCAGGTGCAAACCGGCTCGGAGAATATCTCCAGCGCAGCCGCGCAGATTGTCGCCGGGAACCAGGATCTGGCCGCGCGCACGGAAGAGCAGGCAAGTTCTGTAGAACAGACCGCCGCCTCGATGGAGCAGATCACCGCGACGGTGAAAAATACCGCCTCGCATACCGGGGAAGCAACCAACCTCTCGGCGGATGCCGCCACGGTGGTCAAAAACAACGGCGAGATGATGAAGCAGGTGACCAGCAAAATGCGCCTGATTAACGAGACGTCGAACCGGATGTCCGACATTATCGACCTGATCGACGCCATTGCGTTCCAGACCAACATTCTGGCGCTGAACGCGGCGGTGGAAGCGGCGCGCGCCGGCGAGCACGGCCGCGGCTTTGCGGTGGTGGCGGGTGAAGTTCGCCAGCTTGCCCAGAAGAGTGCGTCATCTGCCAGCGAGATCCGCGAGCTGATTGAGAGCTCTACCAGCCAGACCCAGGACGGGATGAACCTGGTTGAAAAAGCGAGTGCGTTGATTAATGGGATGGTCGGCAACGTGGAAGAGATGGACGTGATCCTGCGCGAAATCCGCCAGGCCAGCCACGAGCAGACGGAAGGTATCTCGCAGATTAACAGCGCGATTGGCCTGATTGATGCCACCACCCAGCAGAACTCCGCGCTGGTGGAGGAGTCCGTCGCGGCGGCAGCATCGCTTAACGAACAGGCGATGCACCTGAAGGAGCTGGTGCGCGTCTTCCGCGTGAGCGAGCACGCTCCGGCTTAATCCAGCTGGGAGATCTCGAGCGCCGCGCGGTCAATAACGCCGATAATCTGCTTGAGCTGCGCGTCGCTGAGCTCTCCCTGATTCACCTTCAGGTCTAACACCGCTTTGAAGTTATCCAGCGCCCGCTTCATCTGCGGGTTTTTGCGCAGCTGAAAACCGACGGAACGGGCTTTGATACGCACCTGGATCTGTTCCAGCTGCTTCCGGTTTTCGTCCAGCCAGCGTTGTCCTTCAGCGGTAATCGTAATCGTCTTACGACCGTTCTCTTCTTCCGTAATAGTGATAAAGGTTTGATCCTGAAGATAATCCAGGGTCGGGTAGATCACGCCTGGGCTCGGGGTGTAATTCCCCTGGGTCAGATTCTCGATCTCTTTGATCAGCTCGTAGCCGTGGCTCGCGCTGCGGGTCAGAATATCCAGAATCACCAGCCGCAGATCGCCATGGCCGAAAAAGCGCGGTCGGCGCCCGCCGCTGTCGTGTTCGTGTCGCATAGTAGCTCTCTTAATTTGATATATCTAAACTATATCTAAGATATATTCAGATGCAATCTAAAAGATCTTGCATTTTTTCTTAGTAGTAATCATTATCATTTGAAAATTGATTTAGATATATCGTATTCACCAGAGAAGGGGCTAAAAATGGCATCTACCCGTTACCCACAGCGTGTTCGTAATGACCTGCGCTTTCGCGAGCTGACGGTGCTCCGCGTTGAGCGCCCCAGCGCGGGTTTCCAGCGGATTGTTTTAGGCGGCGAGCAGCTGGAGGGCTTTAGCTCCCGCGGTTTCGACGACCATACCAAAGTCTTTTTCCCTGCCCCGGGCGCGGTGTTTGTGCCGCCGGTGGTCACCGATGAAGGTATCGACTGGGGTGACGGCGTACGTCCTCAGACGCGCGACTACACGCCGCTGTACGACGAGGCAAACCATGAGCTGGTGCTCGATTTCTTCGTTCATGACGGCGGCATTGCCAGCCGCTGGGCGGTTGAGGCAAAAGTGGGCGACAGGCTGACCATCGGCGGTCCGCGCGGTTCGCTGGTGGTGCCGGAGGATTACGCCTGGCAGCTGTACGTGTGCGACGAGTCCGGCATGCCCGCGCTGCGCCGACGCTTAGAGAGCATTGCTAAACTGCCGGTTCGCCCGGAAATTCATGCGGTAGTGACGGTCGGGGACGACTCTTATAAGGACTATCTGGCGCACCTGAGCGAATTCAACATCACCTGGGTTGTAGGCCACAGCGAGCAGGCGGTAGCGGACCATCTGGCGGCGCTGACCGTTCCTGGTGAAGACTATTTCATCTGGCTGACCGGGGAAGGGAAGGTAGTGAAGACGCTGAGCCGTCAGTTTGAAACCGACGCGATTGACCAGCAGCTGGTGCGTGCCAGCGCATACTGGCACGCCAAATAATCAGGCGGCGGAATCCAGCTGCGCTTCGCTCACCTGATGTTCGAGCGAGGCGCGGACCTCGTGCAGGGCTTTCTCCTGCTGAGCGAAGTAAGCTTCCATATTGTTCAGCGACGAGACCAGAAGCCAGGACTCCTCTTTCTCAAGCTCCGCCAGCTCGTTCACTAAAATGTCTATCTGCTCGCGAACCTGCGCCATTTTTTTGCGGATACGTTCCAGATCGTTCAGCCTATCGCTTGCCATCAATGGCTCAAAGCCCTGCTGCAGGCGGGCCACCAGTGAGCGAATGGTTTTAACGTCGCCACGCTGCTTCGCCTGGTTGAGCTGCACCATCATCGCGTTAGCTTCCTCTTTCAGATCGTCCGCCACCAGATCCGGATGGCAGAGCTTGCTCGCCTGCCGCCAGAGACGCTTCAGCTCGTTCCGATCCTCTTCCGAAAGATCCTTACCCTTGCGCAGCCGCACTTCGGCATCGTGATGCTGCTCGCGATATTTCTCGTACTCTTCGTTAGCGTCGTCTCGCGCCTGACGCGCAGGCTCCTCTTCGCGCGTTAAGCCGCTCTCCAGCTCCAGCGCTTCGGCCAGCAGGTTGGCAATCAGATTGCTTTGCTGTTCAAGATGCTTGCGCGCCTCAGCGGCCTGCACGGAGTCGGCCGGGAGATCGCGCCAGCGCTGGGTGAGCGTCGCCAGCACCTCTACCGCCTGCGCCATATAGCGCTGGCAGCGACGGTAATCTTCCTCACGGCGACGCGCTTCCGCCTGCTGACGGCGCAGGTTCAGCTCGGCCAGGGTTTTACGCAGGGCGAGGATCTGCTGCATCAGCGGCCCGAGGCGAGAGAAATAGAGATCGTTGAACTCATCAAGCTGCTGCACCCGGGCGTTGCGGCGGTCAATCAGATCGCGCAGACGTTCTTCCAGCGCCTTCAGCTCCAGCTTGCTGGCGGCCACCTGCGGATCGCGCCACTGGGTCACGGCGCGCTGGCCCTGCAGCCAGGCGGTAATTGCCGCCATCGCAGCGGTGTAGTTCTTCTTTTCAAGCGCCACGACGATTGCCTGTAGCTCATCGTCAAACGCTTCATTTTTCAGCCGTGTCAGCTGGCTCTGGATGATGTCGTCATCTTCCAGTTCAATGGCATTTTTAATGATTTCTAGCCGTTTGATCGGTGTGCTCATGATGCCTTTCGCTTTGGCGCTTAAGTATTTGAGTTAAGGTTAGTTGTTGTAAAAGCTACAGGAAATAATACACACGGATGATGATCGGCGCGATGGGGGATTTCTTTAGTTTTGCAGTTTGTGAGGTGGGGAAGTGAGCAGGAGCCTGTAAAGTGGAGGGTGAGGATAGCTCCGTTTCCTGCTCTACCTGCGAAACCACGCCTGGCTATTGGCTTTGCAGTTCCTTCAACGCGCCTTGTGCGGCATTCTCAATCTGTTTGCAGAACGCTTTAGCGCCTTCCTGGCAACTATCCGTGGCATTTCTCACGACTTTCTCGAGAGCACGATCGTTCGTGGTCGTATCGATGTGATTAATCATCCATGACTCAAAAGCGCGATCGCTTACAGATAGCTGCATGAGTTGATGGGAGGTCTTCCAGTTGTTGGCTAACAGCCCGACAATAGTCGCTGATATCCCTTCTGCGATATATCCCTCATCACACTGTCTGTAATTTTTGTAAAAAGAATGGACGCCTTGCCAGTCCTGAATGGCAGAGGCTGCGTTATCTGCCCTGTCCATTTCTTCAACAGAAGTACAGTCATTTGCATAAGCCACGCGCGATATCACTAACATAATCAAAAACAACTGCATCGTTTTCATATCAAGTTCATTCCCGGTGGGATATAGATATTTTCAAATTTCTGCGTCGCACTCATGGCCGAGCAGGCGCTGTTATTTGATACGGTGATGGTTGAGAGGGAGGATTTAGCCATGTGCTCTTTTATTTTCTTCATCGCCTCATCAGTAGTTCGGATGCATCCCATTGTCGGATGTTCTGGCCCTGGTTTATAAGGGCTATGCGCCTGACCTGAATGTACACCTACACCGGGGTGTCCGGGATAACTAAATCGAATGATTCCATAAGTCCCATACGAACCATCTTCACTATCGCCTGGGTGTAAATGTGGCTTTGATTTATCCTGTATCTGATATGTGCCGTTACTAATGTGTTTGAATGTGGCTCTGCGATCGACGTTATTATAAGCGGTCCACGTGTCAACAATAGAGCCATCACTACCTAGCAATGAAAGCGTATGGGCACAACCATCAAAAGTAAGTCTGGCCATAAATTCCTCCGCTAGGCTGTAGTTCTTTCATTCCATGAATCAGAGTGAATGAGATTGCCATCGACAAATTTCCAGGTGATTTTCTCGTAGCGTAGTTCAACGATTTCCATATGGTTAAGATGCTGGGTGTGCGGATCTTTACAGTTCGCCATTACCGGTGTAACCGAAACGACTTTGACGTTTTCCAAAAACATATTGAAATATTCCTCTTCCAGACCTGCATCGTTTATACGGTACCATTTCATCTCCGCTGATTTCAGAAGCTGCCCGGTAGATACGGCTTTGTACAGATAGGTCGAGGCGCTATCAAACTCTTTCCCGATAGTAAAAGCACCGTGTACACGTGTTCCTGTTTGTTTTCCTGTATTACCGTCTACAGGGATATGCAGGCCATGCGAAAAGGTGATCACTTCAATACTGCCTTCGCGATTTTGTACGTCAGATGACCCTTTGATGGGGGCGCCGCCGTCGTCTTTCAGAAATAAATGAGCTGGAATTGGCATGAGTTAGTTTCCAAATGGCTGGTAAATTATTTATACGTTACATTATTATCTTTTTTCAATTTGTAACTTTTTTCTTTTTTTAGGATACGGTAATTAATTAATGGTATAAGGAATGTTGTTTTTATTAGCAAGGCGAATGTGTGGAGCTCTCTGTTAATGTTTAACGAAAACCTGGCTCGCTAATGTTTCAACGTAAAAAGCAGATATGTTAACCCGGCCATTAGGCCGGGATGTTATTGAAAACGCTATTTGTCTCGCTTGAAATTGGGGACATATCCTAAGTCATTCAATGCACCCGGGAATGTCTTTAACCATGTTGCTACTTTCTGTTTGTTAATATTGACCACGCTCATGCCTTCAAGACAACCCCATAATTCACGTGTATGTTGTGGCGTGATGACAATGCAATCCTTCATGACCCGAATTTTAACAGGTATACCATTAATAAAACCTGCATTAGATAGCCACTTGCCACTTAGGGGAAGGTAGTAGCAATCCACGCAAGAATAGAACTCACAGCAGGCTGTACAGTCTTCTGGTGTTTCTGCCCGAGGATGAGCGGGCGCGACATCAGTTCAGTTGCCGTGAAGTCGGCGAGTATCGTTTTTGCGTATCAGATCGCGGTTTTCAGTTATAGTTGTAAAAGCGTCTGATTCTTTTTTGAAAACAGTAAACTCTGGCTTAAAATCCATCGCAGCCATATTCAACTCCTTCTAAGTTGTTTGTGGTTAGCGGTAAGGAGGTGTTCCACCACCTTCATATCGCGAGCTATTGTCGTATTAATCTATCCTGCTTTTCATCGCTTCCTTAACAGGAATGACGTTTACGCTGAGTAAATTATATCCAACTGAATAAAAATACAGTATTGAATGATACGATAAAGTTGAAATGTGCGAGCTGGATTCAGAAATATAGGAGGCAGGAGAGGATTACATACAGCCAGTCATCATTTTTTAGTTTTCGATAAACTGTAATGATATGTTTTTTTTATATAAGACAACGTCTCGTCAGCACTCATTTCAGAGGCTAATGTTTGATATTCCCCACCTAGATCATCATAAAGATGATAGTACAACTAACTCAGATAACGACAGACTCTGGCAAAGAACCCGGGAGGAGAGTCCAGAAAAGCTGCTGCAAAACCATATAAAAGAGTCTCTGCTTTCCTTGCATCTTCGCAATGAACCAGATTCCAGAGTTGAATTTTCAGGCAGGTTAACGCACTGGCCCGTTCATCAGGATAGTTCAGGCCTGCTTCATGCAGATAAGAATCGAGATATCTTTTCAATGCTCGGTCGTCCAGGATTTTATCCAGGTTTAACGAGGCAAGGATTAATAGCGCCTCCGACTCGTCGACTGCCATGACCTGCGCCTCTGCCCATTCGAGAATTTTTTTGTCATAGTTCTCTCTGACAAACGGGTATAGCGGTTCGCCGAATTTTCTAAGGCATAGCAGATCATTAAGCGTATAAGGGTATTAAGAAGTCAGCTGCCTGGGCTCCTGATGGTGCATCAGGGAAAGGATATTAACAGCTTACTGGAAATAAAAACCCACCTGAGAAGGTAGCTAAAATTTATTGGCTTTTGCTGGACTGGGCTGGACCAGCGACCAGGCGATTATGAGTTCCTACTTGAACAATCGAAAATCAATAGTTTGCTTTATTTATCATTGACATAGGTTGCCATCATTTGCCAATGATTACCCATTCTTAGCCATTTCCACCGCCACTTTATCGCCATTACCATCAATCAACGCTGTGATGCTTGCAACTTACAAAAGTGTAAGTAAGGTGTATCATCAAAGACATGCATTAGGGGAGGTAATATATGGATTTAAATCAATTATTTAATTCAATAGAAGCTACAATGTTGGCTCGATTCAAAGAATCCGGCTTTATACATCATAGTGGCGATAAAGGTGAGAATCGAGAGGAGTTTTTAATGGATTTTCGGCTTTGTTGAATAAATCGAACTTTTGCTGAGTTGAAGGATCAGATCAC